>NZ_LNCE01000004.1:0-228776 GCF_001445815.1 Janthinobacterium sp. Ant5-2-1
AGCGTGTCGTCCAGCGCCGCCGCCGTGGCCGCCGCCTGGGAAGTCAGGGCCAGGGTGGCGGCGGCGGTGGCGGCATTGTCGGCCGCGAGCGCACTGTTCAGGGTTGCCAGGGATGCTGCGGCCGCGGCGGCTGTCGAGGCGGCAGCCGCATCATCGGCTTGCGCCGATTGCGCGGCGGCGAGCGACAAGGATGCCGTGGTGGCGGCGACGGTGGATGCCAGCGCCGCCACCAGGTCGAATGGATGGGCGGCCGAATAGGCGGCCAGGGCGGCGGCATTCGCCGCATCGTTGTTGGCGACGGTGGTCAGGGCGGCGGCATCCGTCAAGGCGGCCTTGGTGGCCGCCACGGTGGCGGCCGTGACGTCGAGCGTATGGGCCGTGCCCAGCAGGACGGCGTCGGTGAGGCCGGCGACGGCGGCTGCCGCCGTGGCGGCGGTGGCGTTTGTGGTCGCTGCCAGGCCCAGGACGACGGCGTCCGTCAGGTTGGCCGTCGTTTGCGCGGCAGTGGCGGCGGCCGCATCGACGGTCGCTACCAGACCCAGGGCGACAGCGTCGGTCAGGGCTGCCGTGGCCGCAGCCGTGTTGGCGGCTGCCGTGGCGGCCGTCGAGACGGTGCCCAGGGCGACGGCATCGGTCAGGCTGGCAACGGCGGCAGCGGCGCTGGCGGCCGTGTTGGCGGCCGTCGACACGAGGCCCAGTGCCACAGCGTCGGTCAGGTTGGCCGTCGTTTGCAGGGCGGCAGCGGCAGTCGCGTCGGCCGTGGCGACCAGGCCCAATGCCGTGGCGTCTGTCAGCGCGGCTGTGGCGGCAGCCGTACTGGCGGCCGTGGCGGCTGCTGCCGAGACGGTGCCCAGTGCTACCGCATCGGTCAGGTTGGCAACGTTCGTCGCCGTATTGGCGGCGGCAGCGGCGACCGTGGCGAGCAGTCCCAGGCCGGCGGCATCCGTCAGGTTGGCCGTTGCCTGCAGGGTGGCGGCCACGGTGGCATCGGCGGTCGAGATCAAGCCCAGCGCCGCGGCGTCCGTCAGCGCCGCCAGGCTGGCGGCCGAGGAGGCGACCAGCGCATCGGCATTCGAGATGAGGCTCAGCGTGGTGGCATCGGTCTGGCCAGCCGTCGTGACGGCCAGGGCTGCGGCCGCGTCGGCTGCGGAAGAGACCAGACCCAGGGCCACGGCGTCGGTCAGGTTGGCAGCAGATTGTGCCGCCGTCAGCGCGTTTTGCGCCAGCGTGTTGGCGGCCGTCAAGGTGGTGACAGCCGTCTGGGCAGCAAGTTCGGCGGCGGCGTCGGTGGTGGAAACGAGGCCCAGCGCGCCGGCATCGGTCAGCAGGGCCGTGGCGGCGGCAGCCGCGGCGGCGGCCTGTGCGGCGGCGGCAGCACTGACTGCCGAGATGTCGATCCCGCCCAGCCCGGCGGCCACCTCCGCCGCCGAGACGGCAGCAGCGGCCGTGACGATGAGTGCCTGGGCATCGGTCGCGGCGGCGAGGGTTTGCAGGCCGGCTGCCGTCAGCGCATCAGCGGTGGAGATGCCGGCAAGGATGGTGGCATCGAACAGGGAGGCAGTGATATCGGCATTATCGGCGCCGAGCTGCAAGGTATTGACGGTGGCCGTCAGGTCGAGCACGCTGGTTTGGCCAGCCGTCACGTTGGCGGCCAGGGCGGCGAGGCTGGCGAGATTGAAGGCATTGAGCGCGACATTGACGTCCAGCAGGCTGGCCTGCGCATTGGCGGCGGCCGCATCGGCATCGGCCTGGTCGGCCGCTTGCTGCAGGGCGACGACATCGGTCTGGTCGGCCACTGCCTGGGCGTTGGCGGCATCGCTGGCGGCGGCTGCGTCGGCGGCGGCCAGAGCGGCCGCATCCGTCTGGTTGGCCGTCGTTTGCGCGGCCAGCGCGGCGGCGGCATCGGCGTCGGAAATCACTTGCAGGGCCGCCGCGTCCGTCAATGCCGCTTGTGCGGCGGCGCTGGCGGACGTGCTGGCGGCCGCATCGGCCGTGATTTGCAGGGCTGCCGCGTCGCTCTGGTTGGCGGTAATCACGGCATTCGCCGCTGCGGTGGCGGCAGCGGCAGCGGCGACATCAAGCGCGGCGGCATCGGCGCTGGCGGCCAATGCGGCTGCCGCTGCCGTGGCAGCGTCGGCATCGGAAATCAGGGCCAGTGCAGCCGCGTCGGTCAAGTCGGCCTGCAGTTGTGCCGCGTCAGACGCCGCGGTGGCGGCATCGGCGATCAGGCCCAGGGTGGGCGCGTCCGTCATGTTCGCTTGCGTCTGTGCATTGGCGGCGTTCGTGGCGGCGGCATCGGCGGCGGCCTGCAGGGCGACGGCGTCGGTGGCGTTGGCGATCGACGCATCCTGGGTGGCGATGGCGGCGGCAGCGTCCGCTGCCATGCTCAAGGCGACGGCGTCGGTGAGGCCCGCTTGGGTGTTGGCGGCGGCGGCTGCATTCGCGGCGGCGGTGGCGGCGATACCGAGTGCCGTGGCGTCGCTGGCATTGGCGGCGGTTGCCGCGTTCGCTGCCGCGGTGGCGGCGGCGTTCGAGGCGGCGGCCAGGGCTGCTGCATCCGTGGCGGCGGCCAGGCTGGCCGCTGCGGCGGCGTTGGCGGCATCCGCATCCGAGATGAGGGCCAGGGCGGCGGCATCCGTCAGGCCCGCCTGGGTGTTGGCCGCGACGGCGGCATTGGCGGCGGCGGCCGCCGCCAGGTCTAGCGCGGCGGCGTCCGTGGCATTGGCCAGGGCCGTGGCGGCAGCGGCGGCGGCTGCATCATTGGCCGAGATGACGCCCAGCGCGGCCGCATCGGTCAGTGCTGCCTGGGTGTTGGCTGCGGTGGAGACGACATCGGCCGCATCCGCGATGGCTTGCAATGCCGGGGCGTTGGTCTGGTCCGCTTGCGTTTGCGCCGCATCGGCAGCGGCGTGCGCGGCGGCGGCGTCGGCGGCGGCCGTGGCGGCGGCCGTATCGGCATTTTGCGCCGATGTGGCGGCGGCCTGGGATATGGCGGCGGCAGCGGCAGCGGCGGCAGCGGCGCTGTCGTCGCTCGTGGCGGCGGTAGCGGCCGCTTGTGCTGCGGGGACGACGGCGGCCGTGCTGGCCGCCAGGGCATCGTCGCTGGTAGCGCTATTGGCGGCGAGCAAGGCCGCTGCTGCAGCGGCAGCGGCTTGCGCCGCCAGCTGGTCGGCCAGGGCGGCCGCATTTGCCGCGGCCAGCGAAGCTGCTGCCGTGGCTGCCGCAGCGGCGGCGGCGGCGTCATCGGCCAGCGCATTGTTGGCGGCGGCAACGGCGGCCGCGGCGGCCAGTATGGCCGCGTCGGTCACAACGGTGGTGGTGGATTGATTGCCCGTGCCACCGCCGGTCGAGCCGCCCGTGCCACCTGTGCCACCCGTGCCGCCGGTACCGCCCGTACCCGTGCCACCGCCAGTGCCGCCAGTGCCTGTGCCACCGCCGGTTCCCCCCGTGCCTGTGCCACCGCCAGTTCCGCCAGTGCCGGTGCCACCACCAGTACCGCCAGTGCCCGTACCGCCGCCGGTGCCGCCCGTGCCCGTCCCACCGGTGCCGGAACCGCCGGCCGCGGCGCCACCGCCTCCGCCGCCGCCTGCCGCTGCTGCAACGAGGCCAAGGCCGCCGAGCGCGCCCAGCACGCCAAGACCACTCAGCCCGCCCACAGCACCCGCGCCGGCGCCGGATCCTGCGCCAGCCGATGCGCCGGCGACATCGACGACACTGCCGCTGGGGATGCCGGCCGCGCCCGCGCCTGTGCCCGCAGCGCCTGCGGCGCCGCCATTGTTATCGCTTTGCGGCGTGCCGAGGTCGGCACCAGCCTGTCCCGCCTGGCCTGCGCCCGCGCCACCGCCACCGGCGGCCAGGGCGGCTGCCACAGCGGCGGCCGTGCCGAGGGCGGCGGCATTGCCGTTGCCGGCGCTTCCCGTGACTTCCACGACATTTTCAGGCGGCATGGTCGCGCTGGCATCAGCCCCTTTGATCAGTTCATCTTCGTCATATTGCTTGCGGTCGCCGGTTTTCGGGTCGACGGCTTTTTTTGCGGGCGTCGCGGTCTTGGCGCCAGCGCCTTCGGCATTGACGGGAACTTGTGCTGGATTTGGGGTGGTGGCCATTTGAAAGTCTCCGGAAAGGGTTATGTGTTCGTTCAATTTTCTAAAATAATAAAAAATCAATAATATGGTTCACTTCCTTGCTTGCTCCGGCGAGGCTTGGGCCGAGGTCGAACTTTGGTGTTTCCGATGTTGATAGTGGCAAGTAAAACATAACTGGGAAAAAAACGCTGCGGCAAAAGGGCGCTACTTCAGCAATATTTAAAATGTCATTTTGATATTCGTTTTATGTGTTGCCGCTTTCCTGTATTTTGTTGCGCCGGCAACGGGCTTGTCCAGCCAGACGCGCTGGCAGGGCGCAGCCTTTGCACGAGGCATGTATTGGCTCCCACTCTGAGAATAGTTTCAATTTTGAAATTTCCAATTTGATTTTGATCACTTTCCATGACGCTATTCTGTCCAGCGCTGCGCGTGATAATTCTCACGGATTGTCACCAAATGGACTTTTTCGGCTGTATTTGCTGCTGTGTTCCCGTATCTCTGCACCTTTTATTCAAAAAACTGGCTTGCTATCGAATTGCTAGTTGTTGTTTTTTTGACTGTCGATTATCAAATGTGATTGGTAATAAAATACGATAGAAATAATTATTTGTAATTTTTATATCGCATTAATGCTATCGAATGAATAGCCTGAATGTAGTGAAGGGGATTTTTCATAATAACTATCAATAAAGTAGTTATTATTTCAGGGGCTGAATTGGGATAAAAATGCAAAACGCCCCGACGGGCGGGGCGTTTTTATGGGGCGGTGATACTGCGCTGTCAGCCTTCCTCGCGCCAGCGGCGCAGGCGGATGGCGGCGTAAATCAGCGCCGCGCCCGCCGCCGCACCCAGCCAGACGGCTGGCAAGGCCAGGCTGGACCAGGAATTGCTGAACACATCGATGCGCGTCATGTGCGATCCCCCTTCCGCCAGGGCGTGCATTTGCGACAGCAGTTGCGGCTCGAACAGATACCAGCTGCCGGGGAGGGTGCCCAGCAGGGCGCGTCCGATGACATTCATCTGTATCCAGTCGACGCCGCTTTCCGTCTGCGCCAGTTTGCCGGCCCAGACGGTCAGGATGAGCAGCAGCAGCGGCACCCCGACGGCCCACAGGAAGACTTTCGACTTGGCCCAGCTCGATACCATCAGCAGCCAGCCGACCGTCGGCAAGGCCCACAGGCAATATACGGGCAGCAAGCCGAACACGCGCAGCGGTCCCAGGTACAGGCCGGGGGTGGCGAGCAGTTCGGCAAACACGTGGATGCCGTTGGCCGCCAGCACGCCGCTGAGGATCAGGATCAGGGCCAGCGAAGTCAGGCTGGCAGCGGCGGCCACGATCAGTGGCGCGACCAGCAGGGCGATGGCCGCTTTCGACAGCACCGTCTGCGCATCCGAGATGGGCAGCGATTTCCAGAACAGCACGCTGCGGTCGCGGCGGTCGTCATGCAGGGCGCTCAGGCAATAAAAGAACACGAGGAAACCCAGCGCCAGGAACAGCGGCGCTGCCGCGTACGTATAGTTGTTGGCGACGGCGTCGATGATTTCCGTGCGGCGCGGGCCGAAGGTGCGCGTGTTGAAGACGGTGCTCCACGACACTTCCTCGCCATTGACGATCAGCGCCGTGCGCATCTTGGTCTTGGCGATGGTGGCTATCGTCATCAGGGCGCCCAGAACGGTCATGGCGATGCCGATCAGGGCGGGCGTCCACACCAGCATGCCCTTGTGTTCCCACAGTTCACGCCGGATCAGCCATTGCATCTTGTTGGCAGGGGAAATACTCATTGGTACGATCCTTTCATGGTCGCGACAAACAGGTCAGCCAGGCTGGGCGTGCGTACTTCGCCCAGGGCGGCCAGCTGGGTGCGGGCAACGCCATCGAACAGCATCACCGACTTGCCGAACACGCTGCGTTCGCTGATCGGCTGCAGGGCGCGCGCCGGATTGACGTGCTGCGGGCCCACCATCACTTCGATATAGCGTTCGCCCACTTCTTCCATGCTTGAGGCCAGCACGATCTTGCCGTCGCGAATGAACATCAGGTCGCTGAGGATGTGTTCCACTTCCTCGATCTGGTGCGTGGTGATGACGATGGTCTTGTTTTCATCGAAATAGTCCTCCAGCAAGTTCTGGTAGAACTGCTTGCGGTACAGGATGTCCAGGCCCAGGGTCGGCTCGTCGAGCACCAGCAGTTTGGCGTCGATGGCCATGACCAGCGCCAGGTGCAACTGCACCACCATGCCTTTCGACATGGCCTTGACCTTCATCTTCGGCGCCAGCTTGGTGTGGGCCAGGTAGCGCTCGGCCTTGCTGCGGTCGAAACGGGGATGCACGCCCGCAACGAAATCGATGGCGTCCGCCACGCGCAGCCAGCCCGGCAGGATGGCCACGTCGGCGATGAAGCACACGTCGTCCATCAGCGCATCGCGCTGCACGCGCGGGTCGCGCCCCAGCACCGACAGCTCGCCTTCGAAGCCCGTCAGGCCCAGGATGGCTTTCAGGGTGGTGGTCTTGCCGGAACCGTTAGGCCCGATCAAGCCGACGATGCGTCCCGGCGCGATATCGAAGCTGATGCCGGCTATGGCCACCTGTTTGCCATACTGCTTGCGCAGGCCGCGTGCGCTGATGATGCTGTCCTTGTTCAATGCATTCATGCGCTCTCTCCGTGTGGGCCACTGTCGCGGCTTGCTTGCAGTAGTTGCTCGAGATTCAGGCCCAGTTGCGTGATGCGTTCCAGCATCGCCGGCCACTCTTCGCGCATGAAGCGCTCGCGTTCACTTGCCAGCAATTTGTCGCGGGCGCCCTCCAAGACATACATACCGAGTCCTCTGCGTTTTTCCACCAGGGCATTGTCGACCAGTTCCTGATAGGCGCGCGAAACCGTGATGGGATTCAATTGATAATCGGCCGCCACCTGGCGCACCGAAGGCAGGGCGTCGCCGGACTGCAGCACGCCATCGAGCATCATGCCCACCACCCTGGCCTTGAGCTGGCGGTAAATGGGGCTATTGTCGTTCCATTCCGCGCTCATGGGATGCGCTCCCATAAGGGCGGGGCGGTGCGGCGCGTGAAAAATGCGGTAGGCATCGAAGCTCCGTGGTTTATTGAGTTAGTGTTGTAGTTAACTATAACACCAAGTCTCAAAAAATCAACACCTATTTTCAGGCCAGCCGCGCCCGCAAACCCAGCGCATTGAACACGGCGGCGCCCGCCGCCGTGTTGTCGAAGATGCACCAGCTGCCCGCATGCGCTGGTGCGCGCAATTCGGTCGCCAGCGCTGCCAGGTACTCGGCCGCATAGTCCGAATAATATATTTTCGGACTGCCGTGCAGGCGCAAGTAGGCGATTTCCGTCGTCGGCACGTGCGGGCCGGGCTGGCCGGCGGGCGGATCGGCCCGCACGCGGGTGATGCCATGCATCGTTAACAGTTCGGTCGCGCCCGTTTCGAACCAGCTGGGGTGGCGCGCTTCGCACGCGAGCATGCCGTCGAAGCGCTGGCGCAGCGCATGGAAAAATGTTGCGGCCACGTCCGCTTCGAAACGCAGGCTGGGCGGCAGTTGCACCAGCACGCAGCCCAGTTTATTCCTCAACTGCAAGACTTCTCCCGCAAAACGATCCAGTTCGGCCGCGGCATCGCGCAAACGCCGTTCATGCGTGATGCTGCGCGGCAATTTCACGCTGAAACGGAAATGGTCGGGCACGCTGGCGGCCCAGCGCGCGTAGGTGGCGGGCTGGTGCGGGCGGTAGAAAGAGCTGTTGATTTCCACGCAGTCGAGCACCCGGGCATAGCGCTGCAGGTGGCTGCCGTCGAGGGGGAAGTGGCTGGCGGCGGCGCTGGAAATGCTCCAGCCGGCCGTGCCGATGTAAATAGTATGCATGGCGCCATTACAACAAGGCCAGGCGGGCGCGGCTATCGGACAAACGCCCGTGCGGCCGTCGGCGCGGGCCTAGTCGATGATGTCGCCGTTCAGGTCGTGGCGCGTGATGTTGCCGCGCGTATCGATGGCGATCCAGCCGCCGCGCGGCGGCGTGACATCGCATTCCCAGTCGGGCAGGACATAGCGCAGGGTATGGTCGACCTGGTGCAGGGCGGGGCGGTGCGTGTGGCCGTGAATCATGATGGTGCTCGCATGTTCGGCAAACACCTGCGCCACAGCATCGGGGGTGACATCCATGATATCCATGGATTTTTCGCCATTGTGCTCGCGGCTGCTCTGGCGCAAACCGTCGATGATGGCCTTGCGCTGCGCCAGCGGCATGGACAGGAACTGTTTTTGCCAGGCGGGCTGGCGCACCATTGCGCGAAACTCCATGTAGCTGACGTCTTTCGTGCATTCGGCGTCGCCATGCAGCAGGACGATGCGCTGGCCCGCTATCGTGGCCACGTGCGGTTCGCTGAGCAGGGTGGCGCCGGCGGCGGCGGCAAAGCCGGAGCCGACAAGAAAGTCGCGGTTGCCGGCGATCCAGTAGACGTGCACGCCCGCATCGCTGACGGCGCGGATGGCGGCCGTCATGCGCGCATTGAACGGGTCTTCCAGGTCATCGTCGCCGGCCCAGTATTCGAACAGGTCGCCTAATAGATACAGCGCTTGCGCATATTGCGCATGGTGTTCCAGGAAAGAAAGAAACGCCGCGCTGGTGCGCGGGTGCGAGCTCTGCAGATGCAGGTCGGAAATAAAGAGTGCGGCAGGCATTGTCATCGTTCAACGCTCCCAAAAAGTGATGTACATGGAGAGGCGCAAACGCTGCAATGCCTGTTATTCATGATGCTGTAGCCGAATTAAACCGCTTCGACTTTTTCGATGATGACATCGGTCACTGGCACATCGGCGAACATGCCGGCGCGCGAGGTTTTCACGGCGCGGATGGCGTCGACGACTTCCTTGCCTTCGGTGACTTTACCGAACACGGCGTAGCCCCAGCCGTCCTGGCCTGGGTAGTCGAGGAAGCTGTTGTTCTTGATGTTGATGAAGAACTGGGCCGATGCCGAATGCGGATCCGACGTGCGGGCCATGGCCAGCGTGTAGGTGTCGTTTTTCAGGCCGTTCTTGGCTTCGTTTTCCACGGTGGTGTCGGCTGGCTTTTGTTTCATGCCTGGCTCGAAACCGCCGCCCTGGATCATGAAGCCGTCGATGACGCGGTGGAAAATCGTGTTGTCGTAGTGACCGGCTTTCATGTAGGCCAGGAAGTTGGCAACCGTTTTCGGCGCTTTCTCGGCGTCCAGTTCAGCGGTGATCTTGCCCAGATTGGTGGTGATGATGACGGAGGTCATGATGATCCTTAATAAATTGGATGAATAATTGATTCAGCGGCGCCAGGCAGGCCGGCGCCGCAAAAACGCTATTTTACAGTTTTGCGGGCGCGGACTTGAGTAAAGTCGCCGATTCGATCACCACGGGGGTGACCGGCACGTTCTGGTGCGGGCCCTTGTCGGCCACGGGCACGGCCTTGATCTTGTCGACCACGTCCATGCCGCTGACGACTTTGCCGAACACCGTGTAGCCGAACCCGTCGCGGCCCGGGTAGTCGAGCGCGCCATTGTCGTTCACGTTGATAAAGAATTGCGCTGTGGCCGAATGCGGGTCGCCCGTGCGCGCCATGGCGATGCTGTAGGTGACGTTTTGCAAGCCGTTCTGCGCTTCATTCTTGATCGGCGCCTTGGTGGCTTTCTGCTTCATGTTCTTGTCGAAGCCGCCGCCCTGTATCATGAAGCCGTCGATGACGCGGTGAAACACGGTGCCCTTGTAATAACCGCTTTTGACATACTGCAAGAAATTGGCCACGCTTTGCGGGGCTTTTTCCTGGTTCAGTTCCAGCACGATCTCGCCCATGCTGGTTTTCAGGGCCACGTGGGGCGTGGGGTCGAGGGCGGTCGCCGGAGCGGCCGCCACGACGGCGCTGCCCAGGGTCAGGCCGGCAAACAGGGTGCAAAAACGGGCCAGGAAAGACAGGCGTTTCGATTTGGTTTCTTGCATGAAGGCGTCCTTGATCGTTATTTTTCTTTAAACTTGCTTTAATTGTAAAGAAATGAAAATTCGGTTGAACATCGTAAAAACCTGATTCATATCGGGCCAGTATGGTTTTTATCAATGTTATACTTGACCGCTAACGCCCTAATTCTAACAAACAAGAACAACAATATAGCGGGTCGTACAGTCTTCGGCGCACACGGCAGTTCTGTGGCGCGGCACCTCCGGTGTCCGCGCCTGTCTGTCGTTTTGCCAAGCTGGCGGCCGCTCCACTTGCAAAGTACGATGAGCAATCTAAAGATTTACAACACCCTGGCGCGCGAGAAGCAGATATTCGTCCCGATGGAAGCGGGCAAGGTACGCATGTACGTGTGCGGCATGACCATCTACGATTATTGCCATATCGGCCATGCGCGCATGATGATGGCGTTCGACGTCATCTACCGCTGGCTGAAAGCGTCCGGTTTCGACGTCACCTACGTGCGCAACATTACGGACATCGACGACAAGATCATCCGCCGCGCCGTGGAAAACGGCGAGACGATTTCCCAGCTGACGACGCGTTTCACCCAGTACATGGATGAAGACACGGCCGCGCTGGGCATCTTGACGCCCGACCACACGCCGCGCGCCACCGAATACGTGCCGCAGATGCTGCGCCTGATCGAGCAGCTGGAAGCGAAAGACCTGGCTTACCAGGGCGCGGATGGCGACGTGAATTATGCCGTGCGCAATTTCCCCCACTACGGCAAGCTGTCGGGCAAGTCGCTCGACGACCTGCGCGCGGGCGAACGTGTCGACGTCAACACGGGCAAGCGCGATCCGCTCGACTTCGTGCTGTGGAAATCGTCGAAAGAGTCCGAGCCGGAAGAAGTCAAATGGGATTCGAAGTGGGGCAAGGGCCGCCCGGGCTGGCATATCGAGTGCTCGGCCATGTCCTGCGCCTTGCTTGGCGAACAGTTCGACATCCATGGCGGCGGCGCGGATTTGCAATTCCCGCACCACGAAAACGAGATCGCCCAGTCCGAAGGCGCGTTCGGCCATACGAGCGTCAATTACTGGATCCATAACGGTTTCGTGCGCCTGGACAATGAAAAAATGTCCAAGTCGCTCGGCAACTTCTTCACCATCCGCGAAGTGCTGCAAAAGTTCGATGCCGAAGTGATCCGCTTCTTCATCCTGCGCGCGCACTACCGCAGCCCCCTCAATTACTCGGACGTGCACCTCGACGATGCGCGTCTGTCCCTGACCCGTTTGTACACGGCGCTGGCCGACGTGGCGGTGGAAGAGGGCGCCATCGACTGGAGCGAAGCCCATGCCGTGCGTGTGGCGGAAGCCATGGATGACGATTTCAACACGCCGCTGGCCGTGGCCGCCCTGTTCGATCTGGCAACGGAAGTGAACAAGAGCAAGTCGCCAGCCCTGGCGCGTCAATTGAAGGGCCTGGCGGGCGTGTTCGGCTTGCTCGAACGCACGCCGCAGCAATTCCTGCAAGCGACAGTCGGCGCCGCCGCTGGCGGCCAGGACGAAGCGGCCGGCATTGAAGCTGCCATCGCGGCGCGCAGCGCGGCGAAAAAGGCGCGCGACTTTGCCGCATCGGACAAGATCCGCGCCGAATTGTTGGCCGCAGGCATCATTCTCGAAGACAAGCCTGACGGCTCGACCAACTGGCGCCGCGCATGATGCCAACGTCCAGGGAAAACGGGGAAGCGCCAGTAACAGCTGCGCAGGTGATCCAGGTGCCGCATTACTGGGAAGAGGCGAAGATCGAGCTGATGAAGCGCGACCGCATCATGAAAAAGCTCATCCCGCAATTTGGCGACCTGCACCTGGTCGGCCATAGCGACCCGTTTACCACCCTGGCCCGTTCGCTGGTGGGGCAGCAGATCACGCCCAAGGCGGCCGATGCTGCCTGGAAAAAGCTGCTGCTGGCTTGCCCGAAATGCACGCCTACACAAGTATTGAAGGCGGGCGCCGAGCAGCTTTCCGCCTGCGGCTTGTCCAAACGCAAGACCGAATACATCCTCGACCTGGCCGACCATTTCAAGGCCAAGCGCGTGCACGCGAGCCAGTGGGACCAGATGGATGACGAAGCCGTCATCGCCGAACTGGTGCAGATCCGCGGCATCGGCCGCTGGACAGCCGAGATGTTTTTGATATTTAATCTGCTCCGGCCGAATGTCTTGCCGCTCGACGACCCCGGTTTGATCCAGGGCATCAGCGTCAATTATTTCTCCGGCGAACCTGTTTCCCGCAGCGATGCGCGCGAAGTTTCCGCCAATTGGGAACCGTGGCGCACCGTGGCGACGTGGTATTTGTGGCGCAGTCTTGACCCTGCAGCCGCCCCTGCCGCACCCGATGCAGCCCCCGGCGCACCAGCCGGTACGGTAAAATAAACATAGATGACGCCGCGCGCCCTGGCGCCGTGGCCGGTAAAACCTGGAGGTACAATGACTAAAACGACTTTCCTCAATTTTGAACAGCCGATCGCGGAACTCGATTCCAAGATCGAAGAGTTGCGCTTCGTGCAAGACGATTCGGCCGTCGACATCTCGGAAGAGATCGACCGCCTGGCCAAGAAGAGCCAGCAGCTGACCAAGGATATCTACGCCAAGCTGACCCCTTGGCAAGTGGCGCAGATCGCGCGCCACCCGCAGCGCCCCTACACCATGGATTACGTGAATGAAATCTTTACCGATTTCCACGAATTGCATGGCGACCGCAGCTACGCGGACGATCTGTCCGTCGTCGGCGGCCTGGCCCGCTTCAACGGCCAGCCGTGCATGGTCATCGGCCACCAGAAGGGCCGCGACACGAAAGAGCGCGCCATGCGCAATTTCGGCATGCCGAAACCGGAAGGCTACCGCAAGGCCATGCGCCTGATGAAAGTGGCTGAAAAGTTCAACCTGCCCATCTTTACTTTTGTGGACACGCCAGGCGCCTTCCCCGGCATCGACGCGGAAGAGCGCGGCCAGTCGGAAGCCATCGGCCACAACCTGTACGTGATGGCCGAGCTGAAAGTGCCGCTGATCGCCACCATCATCGGTGAAGGCGGTTCCGGCGGCGCACTGGCCATCGCCGTGGGCGACGCCGTGCTGATGCTGCAATACTCGACCTATGCCGTGATTTCGCCGGAAGGCTGCGCCTCGATCCTGTGGAAGAGCGCCGAGCGCGCCTCCGACGCGGCCGAAGCGCTGGGCCTGACGGCTCACCGCCTGAAAGCCATGGGCCTGATCGACAAGATCATCAACGAACCGCTGGGCGGCGCCCACCGCGATCCGAAACAGATGGCCACCTTGCTCAAACGCGCACTGGCCGATACCCTGCGCCAGTTCCACGGCATGAAAACCAAGGACCTGCTGGCCGCGCGCCACGAAAAACTGCTGAGCTACGGCAAGTTCAAGGAAACGACGCCGAGCGAGTAAGCCATCGTCGGTCGGCGTTGGTCGGCGTAGGTCGGCTTAGCGCAGCGTAAGCCGACATGACGTAAGCCGACAAGACAGTAGAACACACCAGGGACAGTCCGCTAAACGACACCATCCGTTTAGCAGCCTGTCCCTCTTTGCATTCCCGGAGTCCACATTGAAAAAGCAACAAACCGCCACCGTCGCCGACATTTTCGCCAGTGCGTTGGAAACCTGCGCACCGCAAGCCGGCGAGACGGTCGGCATTGCCCTGAGCGGCGGCCTCGATTCCTCGGCCCTGCTGCACTTGGCGCATGCCTGGGCGCAAGAGCATGGCGTGGCCTTGCACGCGTTTCACGTGCACCACGGCCTGAGCCCGAATGCGGATGCGTGGCTGGCCCACTGTGAACAATTGTGCGCCGGCATGGGCATCGCTTTCGAGGCGCGCAAGGTCACCTTGGAAAAGAATGCAAAGACGGGCACGGAAGAGGCGGCCCGCAAGCGCCGTTACGCGGCCCTGGGCGAGCTGTGCGCCACGCACGGCGTGCGCCTGCTGCTCACCGCCCACCACCAGGATGATCAGGCGGAAACCGTGCTGCTGCAATTGCTGCGCGGCTCGGGCACGGCGGGCCTGTCCGGCATGGATGGCGCCAACAGCGCGCCCGAGCTGCTGGGCAACCCGGACCTGGTGATGGCGCGCCCCTTGCTGCCCGTGTCGCGCAAACAGCTCGAAGCGTATGTGGCGAAACATGCGATCGCGCACATCCACGATGAATCGAACGACGATCCCCGCTTTGCCCGCAATGCCCTGCGGCACCAGGTGATGCCCGTGCTGGCGCAGGCGTTTCCCGGCTTCCAGGAACGCTTCGCCCGCAGCGCGCAGCACGCGCAATCGGCGCAGCGCCTGCTGACGGAACTGGCGACGCAGGATCTGGCGGCGTGCCTCGATGGCGACTGCATCGAGCTGGCGAAATTGCGCGAGTTGAGCGCGGACCGCTGCTACAACCTGCTGCGCCACTGGTTCGGCACGCGCGGCTTGCGCATGCCGTCGACGGCGTGGCTGGCGGAAATGCTGGCGCAATTGCTGGAAGCGCGGCCCGATGCGCAGTTGCTGGTCACGCACCCTGAATGCCACGTGCGGCGCCACCGCGATCGGCTGTACCTGACGCCGAAGCTCGATGACCTGGCCGGCATGCGCGACAAGAGCGACGCGGGCATTCCCGGCCTGGAAAAGGCCAGCCAGGAGTTCAAATGGCAAGGCGAAGCGAGCCTGGCGTTTCCCGCGTATGGCGGCGTGCTGCATTTCGATGCAGTGGAAGAGGGGGGACAAGGTATTGATATTACCTGGTTGCAAGCTCAAACTTTGAGCATCGATTTCCGCCAGGGCGGCGAGCGCCTGAAACTGGCCTTGAACCGTCCCACGAAGAGCTTGAAATACCATTACCAGGCGTTTGACGTGCCCGCCTGGGAGCGCGAACGCCTGCCCCTTGTCTGTGCGGCGCAACAATTGCTGTTCGCGGCTGGTATTGGCTTCGATTGCCATTGCCTGAGTCTCTTGGATCGTCCCCGCGTCGCCTTGCGCTGGGTCTCCTGCTGAGCGTAAGGACAGCTGCCACGGCCACTCCCGGGGTGGCCGCCAAGTGGCTGTGCAAGCCGGCTGGACTGCATGGATTGGTTATTTCCATATGCGCAATCGGTATGAGCTAATGCGCTTTTTAGCTTGTTATTTTGCATTGCGGCATGTAGAGTAAAGCCCTCCTTTTTTATTCTTCTTGAGCGGAAACTTCACTCTTATGGCTTTAATCGTCCACAAATATGGCGGTACGTCGATGGGCTCGACTGACCGTATCAAGAATGTCGCCAAGCGCGTTGCCAAGTGGCACGACGCAGGGCATCAAATCGTGGTGGTGCCATCCGCCATGTCGGGCGAAACCAACCGCCTGATTGGACTGGCCAAGGAAATCATGGATCAACCCGATCCCCGTGAACTTGACATGATCGCCTCGACAGGCGAACAAGTGTCCGTCGGCCTATTGTCGATGGCACTGCTGGCGATCGGCAAACAAGCCGTATCCTATGCTGGCTGGCAAGTCGCGATCAAGACCGATTCCGCCTTTACCAAGGCACGCATCCAGTCGATCGATGACGAAAAAGTCAAACGCGACCTCGATGCGGGCAAGATCGTCATCATTACCGGTTTCCAGGGCGTCGACGAACACGACAACATCGCGACCCTGGGCCGTGGCGGTTCGGACACGTCGGCCGTGGCGATCGCCGCCGCCATGAAGGCGTCCGAATGCCTGATCTTCACGGACGTCGACGGCGTCTACACGACCGACCCGCGCGTGGTCTCCGAGGCGCGCCGCCTGAAGACCATCACCTTTGAAGAAATGCTGGAACTGGCTTCGCTGGGCTCCAAAGTGCTGCAAACGCGTTCGGTGGAATTTGCCGGCAATTACCGCGTACCCACGCGCGTGCTGTCGTCGCTGACCGACCCGATGTTGCCGCTGGAAATAGAAGCCAATTCAGGCACCCTGATTTCGTTTGAGGAAGATACAAACATGGAACAAGCAGTCATCTCCGGCATCGCCTTCAACCGCGATGAAGCCAAAATCACCGTGCTCGGTGTGCCCGACCGTCCAGGCGTGGCGTACCACATTCTGGGACCGGTGGCCGACGCGAACATCGAAGTCGACATGATCATACAGAATCAGTCGGTCGACGGTAAAACGGACTTCACCTTCACCGTCTCGCGCGGCGAATACACGCGCGCGCTGGCCGTGCTGGAAGCGAACCGCGAATCGCTGGGCGCGGCCAGCATCACGGGCGACGCGAAAGTGTCGAAACTGTCCGTCGTCGGCGTGGGCATGCGCAGCCACGTTGGCGTCGCATCGCAAATGTTCCGTACCTTGTCGGAAGAGGGCATCAACATCATGATGATCTCCACTTCCGAGATCAAGATCTCCGTGCTGATCGATGAAAAGTACATGGAACTGGCCGTGCGCGCGCTGCACAAGGCGTTCGAGCTGGAAAAAGCTTAAATATCCAAAAATATTGCCCCGCGCCCTTGACCAAAGGGGGGGCAATCGATATTATGACGTTCGTCGCTGCAGCGCAGTTAGCTACAGAGACATAGTTGAGTAATCAGCTAGGAGACGTGGCCGAGTGGCCGAAGGCACATCCCTGCTAAGGATGCATACGGCTTATACCTGTATCGTGGGTTCGAATCCCACCGTCTCCGCCAGAATCAAATAAAAAAGCCTCCCCTGCGGGAGGCTTTTTTATTTGTCCGGACGGAACGGTGGGATTCGAAGACGGAGCGCCCTAAAGGGCGCGAGGCTATCCGAATCGCCCGACCACCGCGCAGCGGCCAACGCCGTCCCCTCATCTCAAGCGGTTGCGGCCAGCGCCTACGCATCGTTCTCCACAGCCAGCATAGCCAGCATCACGCGGTCCCCCGGCATCACCCAGAGGACCAGCATCACCGCTTCGCCTCCCGCTCCAGCGTATCCCTACCGATGATCTTCAGGCTGGCGCCGCCCTTGAAGGGCAGCGCTTCCTCGCTGCCGGCCGTCCGGATCCCCGCCGAGACGCCGATTTCAGCCGTCACATCGACGAATTCCTTGCGGAACAGCAGCAGTTCCGTATGCTTGATGATGGTTTGCAGCGCCACCGACTGCCCCGGAGCGATGGTGGTGAAGGCACGCTTGAGCGCATGGTCCGCCAAGCCCGTTTTCAGTACCTGGCTGCGCTCGCTGGCATTGTCGATCAGGCGCAGGTTGGGGCCGCGCTGCTGGATGTAGTCGAGCGGATAGCCGACGGCCGCGCTGCCGGTATTCTTGATGACGACCTCGATGCGCATGTCGCTGCCCGTGAAAATGCAGGCCGGGTTGTCGAGGCAATGGGCGCTGACGGAAAGTACGTCGTTCGGCATGGCGTTTCCTGTAAGGTGGAGGGATACTGCAAGCAGTGCGGCTAGGAGCGGATGAGGATGATATCGCATTTGATTTTCCGTCCTATTTCCGCGCGCAGCAATTCTTGCACTTCGATGGCGATTTGCCAGGCGTGGCGGTGATAGACAATCGTGGAGCCGACCGAGTTCATGATATTGGCCAGCCGCGCTTCCGGTTCCTCGTCGTCCGACAGCGCCGACACGGGCGCGTCCCAGGTGCCGTCCGGCTTCATGTACTTGACGGTTTCATCGTCCCCTTCGACATACGAGTATTCGTCGGGAATGCCATAGCAGTGGCCGAACTCATGGGCGTGCACCTGGCCGTTGGTGGAGGGGGAAACGTCGATCACGGTACCCGTCACGCCCTCGCGATCGTAGCGCTTGTGGATCTGCATGAGGTAGTGCTCGTTGCTTTCCACGTAGACGATGCGGTAGACGATGGGCAGGATGCGCGTGCCGCATTCGGGATCGCGGATTTCCATTTGAAATTTATTGTTCCAGTGCGCTTCCAGGCCTGCGGTGGCGATGCCCTTGACGTACTTGATGGCGGCGGCGCGCTGCTTGACCCTGGTCGCCGCCTGAGGGGTGCTCCGCTCGCGCTCTTCCAGCGCCTGGTCGGCCGCATCGAGCACTGTGATCGCCTTGACGCGCAATTCGGCGATGATGCTGGTATTCGACTTGACGGGCACGTAGATCTTGTAGCGCACGGTATCGAAATAATTATGCGGCGCGCCATTGGCGCCGAAAGTGTTGTTGTAGCGCGGCACGCTGGAGACGTCGATCTCCTTTTCGTAGTCGTCGATCCAGCAGGCGGGCCGCTTGATCAGCACCTCCTTGCGCTGCTTGTTGTCGACGGGGCTGGTGCTCGACGTACCCGTTTCCTTGAATTTCGGCTCGGGCTTGGGCGGCGCCTTGGCCGTCGTGCCGGGCGCAGGGGCCCTGGCGCGCGTGTCTGGCGCGGGGGCGGGCGCAGGGCTGTCCGGCGTCTCGGGCAACTGGCCCGGCGACTTGAGCAGTTCGATCACCAGCGCCTCGACGGCGGCGGCGGCCACGACATGGGTCAAGCCCCTGGCGTCCGTCATGCCCGTTTCGATACTGCCATCGGCGCGCTTGACGCGGTACGGCTGGCGCGGCATCAGTTCGCCCGTGTCGCGGTCTTTCAGCACGAAGCCTTCGTCGAACAGTTTCAGGCGGCTGTCGGGCAGCGGCGGCAGGCCGGCGGCCGCGCTGGCGCCGCCGTTGAAGACATGCTGCCCGCCCTTGACCGTAAAATGGCCCGGGCAGCGGAAGGTGATGTCGCCGCCTTCGAGCGTGATCGACGATTGTCCCGCCTGCAGGACGATTTTCTGGTTGGCCTTGATATCGATGCTGTCACTGACGGAGATCACCGTGACGGCTTGATCGGCGAGGATTTCCAGCTGGTCGGTATGCGCTTCGAGCGAGACGGGGCCGTTGCCCGCGACAGCCTTGATGCCGCCTTCCTGGCTGAACAGCGTGGCCGCGTTGGCCGCCACCGATGCAACAGTCTGACCGGCCGTCATGTGCAGGTCGGCCTGCGCCGTCCAGTGCAGCTGCTGGCCCGCAAACAGCACGGTCGAAGCGGGCGTGGCCCAGTTGATGCTGCTGGGCGACTCCATCAGCACGAGCGGCTGGGCGTAGCGTTCCACGGGCTGCGCCGTATCGGGCGCGCGCGTGCCGCTGCCCGCCTTGCTGGCTTCCTGGCCGCCGATAGCGGCCTGGTACTTGCCGTCCTGCTGCGGGTCGATCTGCGCCGCCATGTCCAGCTGCGCCTGGTTCGCATCCTTGCTGACGAGGGCTCTTTGCTGGTTTGCCGACATCGCCACCGTCTTGCTCAGTTCACAGGCGCCGCGCAGCAGGGCCAGCGCTTCCTTGGTGTCGAGCTGGCTCGACGCCACGCCGGCGCCCTGGCGCGCGCGCGCCGTGGTCGAGATCAGCATGCCTTCGCCGGCGCGCAGCATGGCCCAGGCATCGGTGCGCAATTCAAAGCCGCTGCCGCGGTAGCTGCCCCGTTGCGCCGTGGTGGCGCCTTGCTGCACCAGGTAGCCCAGATTGAGCTCGGTGGCGGCGCTGCTCGAAGCGAGGCGGGTGCGCAGCTGGCCCTGAGTATCGTCGAGCACCCACTGGTTGTAGCCGGCGCCGTCGAAATTGTGGCTGTGCATGCCCGACAGGACGCCTGCATGGTTGACGCCCGAATTTTCGCCGGCCGCATACGGCGGCGTGTCGCTGCCCGTGTAGAGCTGGGCGACGACCAGCGGGCGGTCCATGTCGCCTTCGATGAAATCGACCAGCACTTCCGTGCCCAGGCGCGGCGTGAATTGCGAGCCCCAGTTCGGGCCGGCCAGCGCTTCGGCCACGCGCACCCACGCGCCGGACGCCTCGTTGCCGGGCGCGTTGCCCTGCTGGTCGGTGTTGTGCGCCAGGCCGCCCGGATTGGCGGCGCTGCCGCGCTGCCAGGCAAACTGGATGCGCACCTGATGGTCGCGGCCCGTGGTGGCGACGCTGTCGGCCAGGCCCACCACCAGCGCCGTCTGCGGACCCAGCGCCACGGCCGGTGCGCGCGCGGCGGTGGCGCGCGGCACGATGGCCACGCTGGCGCGCACGCAGCCGAAGCGGTTGCGGTAGGTGCCCGGTTCGATCTGGCCGGCGATCCAGTCGGCCACGCCGCCCAGGCCGGCCGTCCTGGCCAGCTGCGACAGCATGCCGCCAAGGCTGGCGCCCGCCGGTCCCGCATTGTTGCGCGCCTGGTGCTCGGCCCACAGCACGGTGAATGCGTTGGCGCCATCGGCATGCTGCTCGTGCTGCAGCAGGCGCATGGCGTGGCCGGCGGCCAGGCGGCGCACTGCGCCGGCGCCGTCGAACTGCTTGTTGTCCAGTTCCAGCGCTTGCAGCATGCGCTCGCTGTGCGGCCCGGCCGCCGCGCGGTCGGCGTGCAGGCGCTCGCCGGCGCCGTCATACACGGCCAGCTGCGGCAATTGCCCGGCCTCCAGGCTGGAGACCTGCTCGGCGGCGGGCGCCGTCACCTGCTCCGGGTGCCAGCTGCTGATGCTGACGGCATTCGACTGCACCTGGCGGCGCGCGCCGAAGCGGTCGATGGCGTCGTCCGTATCGGTGGCGCGCACGCCGTGAAAGCGCATGTCGGCGCCGCCCGGCGTCTGCGGCGCTGTGGCCTTGCTGTCGAAGATCACCAGTTTGTGCCTGGCCTGCGCCTGGCCGTCGCCGCCTTCCTGCGCGCCGCCGGGCTGGTCGTGCTCGAAGCGCCAGCTCAGGCCTTCGGCGGCCAGCAGGCGCGCGAAGAAATCGAAGTCACTTTCGCGGTACTGGGTGCAGATGGCGCGCGTGGCCAGCGCCTGGCTGACGTCGAATTCGAAGCGCAGCTGCGGGTAGTCGGCCAGCAGCTCGGTGACGATGTCGCGCGCATGCTTGTCCTGGAAAATATAGCTGTCGCGGCGCAGCCGCAGCAGGGCCAGGGCCGGTTCGAGGCGCAGCCGGTAGCGTGCCACGCCGCCGTCGGCGCCCAGCCAGGCGCAATCGGTGCAGATGCCGTGCCAGGCGCGCTGGCTGCCATCGGGCTGAAGCAGGCACAGCGTCATTTCCTCGCCGATGAAGGAGGCCAGGTCCAGGCTGGCCGCGGTGCTCAGGGCATCGACCTCGAAGCGGAACAGTTCATTGACGGCCTCGCGGCCCTCGAACTGTTCCGCCATCAGCGACTCGGGCTGCCCGGACTGCTGCGCCGTGGCCAGGGTGATGAGCCGCGCATGCTGGCTCAGGCCGGTGCCGAACTGGCCCGTGGCCGCGGGAGCTTGTTGTGCGCCGCCCATCACGGCAGGGTAATGCTCAGGTTAGCCACGCGCGGCGCCAGCTTGACGATGTCGTTGTAGGCATTGATCTGCGCTTCCGTCTGCTTGGCCAGCATGGTGCGCAGCCCCAGGTAGCCCAGCGCGCAGATCAGGGCGAACACCGAACACAACACCCATGGCGGCACGTTGTTGCGCAGCTTGTGGATGATCTGGTCGGGCCGCTCCGCATGCGGGGCGAAGCCGGTTTTCTTGCCCTTCATCTGGGCGATTTCATCGCCCAGGCGCGCCGTCAGGTAGTTGAGTTTTTCCGGACCTTCCAGAATGTAGCGGCCCTGGAAACCCAGCAGCAGGCACATGTGGAATACCTCGAGCGCCTGCAGGTGCGCGCTGCCGCGCGCGCGCAGCGCTTCCAGGCGGATGAAAAAGTTTTCGCCGGCCAGCTGGTCGCCGAACAGCACCAGCTGCAACGGCCGCCGCGCCCATTCGTCGCGGATGCTGTAGGGCGAGCGCAGGATGATTTCATCGACGGCCGCGCAGAACGCATATTTTGCGGCGTCGATATCGTCCGCCGACGCGCCCTGTTTTTTCGCGCCGCGGCTGAATTCATCGAGGAAGTGCGTCATCTTGCTGATGAAATCGGCATTGTCTTGCGGCCCGCTGCCGTTCTTCAGCATGAACAGGGCGTAAAAACCGTCGTACATTAAGTCCATCAAGGTGTGTTCCGTGCCGGGACCGGCAGCCGTGCTGGAGGCATAGGCGGCCTGGCCGCCGGACATCAGGGAAGGAGGAGCGCTGGAATGCATCGTTGGACCTCAGGAAGTGACGGCGACAAGTTCGAGTTTCAGTTCGCGCATGCCGGAAGGGACATAGACCAGCAGCGACTGCGCCTGCAGCATGCGTTCGTACATCTGGCCCTTGGCCTCGATGGTGAAGTAAAACATGTCGGGGCGCACCGGCACGGCGGCCGGCACCTGCGGCGCGTGCTGCAGGCGCACCCCGGGCAGGGCGGACAGGACGAACTTTTCCACGTCGTCCGGCGCGCCCACCTTGAAGCGCAGCGGCACCACGTCGACCAGTTCCACGCCGGCCATGTCGGCCGACACGCCCAGGTAGAACGCCGTCTTGGCGTCGATCTTTTCCGAGTCCAGCTTGCCGTGGTGGTAGGACGGCTTGGTTTCCGTCAGCGCGATGGCGAAGTATTTCGACGAGATCACGGTGTCGAGCAATTCGCGGATCATGGCGTGCAGCTGGGCGAACGGCGGTCCGGGATCGGCATGCCGGTACGGCGGCAGGTCGGCCAGCGCATGGCTTCTTGAAAATGTCATCAAGCCGCCCGCCAGGGCCAGCAGCTGTTCGTACAGCCGCTCCGGATGCAGCGCCGGATGATGGAAGTAGTGGCTGAGCGAGGCGTAGGCCGCGCTGGCCGTGTGCAGCAGCCAGAACGAGGACATGTCGCCGGAGCGGAATTCGATCACGCTCTTGCTCGGCTCGCGGTGGTGCCCGTACAGCGCATTGACCTTGGCCTGCAGCGCGTCGATCAGGCGGCGCAATTGCAGGAACAGCAGGGGCGCGCTACGGATGGACAGGCTGGGGGGCACGAAGGCCGGATCCTGTTCGAAGCCGCCCGTCGACAGGCGCCGCAGGCGCAGCAGGGGAAAGCTGACGTAGGAATCGCGCGGTTCGGAATCGGCCACCAGGCGCAGGGTTTTTTTCAGGTAGGTCAGTTCGGCCTGCGCGGCCTGGGTGTACAGGTCCGGCGTGCTGAGATTGGCCTGGGCGTAGCGCGCCGCGCTGTTGGGCTGGCCGCTGGCGGCGAAGTTGCCGCCGAATGGCTTGAAGGCCGGCAAGGCGGCGTGGAAGGTCACCGATTGCAGCGACGATGGCAAGTTGCCCAGGTCGAGCGTCTCGGGCAGGTCATCGCCTCCGGCCGCATTGTAGATTTCGCCGTCCTGGAAGACCAGCGACAGTTCCAGCAGGCGCAAGCTGTTGTTGGCCAGCGCATCGCGGTCGATCTGCAGCTGGTTCACTCCCCACGCATACGGGTGCAGCGCCTTGACGCTCTCGTGCAGACGCTGTTCGTGGTACTGGTCTTGCTGCTGGAAATGCTGGGGCCGCAGGAACAGGCCTTCGCCCCATAACAATTTGTTTGCCATGCTCATGAATTGCCCTCTATGCCAGACACAGTGAGGCGCGCGGCGGCGACTGAAAAACATGCTTCGCATCGCGCAACTTGGTGCTTTTTTCGCAACTGCAAGAACATTAGCATTATCTTGAGGAATGGTGCGTACTGTACGTTTTTAGCGTCCATAGTGTGAGTTTTCGCGTATTTTCTATTGAACGCAGTAAATTTTCAAATCATGCTACGCTCAGAAAAATAAACAATTAACAACTATAAAAAGCAACTTTTCAGTCGTCAAAACGGTCTTCTTTTTTGAAGGAACGCTCAACATGACACGCTCGGTTTCGCTCCGCACTCTTGCCTTTATCGCCTGTGCTTTTGCCCTCAGCGCCTGCAGTACGGCGCCGGTGGCCAAACCGCCGACCGCCGTGGCGCCGCCGACGCTGGAAGAGCTGATGGCCAAGGCCACGCAGGCGGTGGACACGGGCAACAAGGCGGCGGCGCTGGCGCTGTGGCAGGAGGCCGCCGCCGCCGCGCCCGCCGACAAGCAGCCCTGGGTGCGCATGGCGCAGAGCCGCTACGATGCGGGCCAGTATGGCGAAGCCATCCTCAGTGCCCAGGAAGTGCTGGTGCGCGATCCTGCCGACAAGCTGGCCAACAGCGTGATCGCCATCAGCGGACTGCGCCTGTCGACGCGGGCGCTGGCCGACCTGAGCCGCCAGAACAACCTGTCCGGTCCGCTGCGCGCGGAATCGCAGGACCTGGCCAAGTTGCTGCGCGAGAGCCTCGGCGAAACCGTGCTGGTGCCGCCGCCGGACAAGCCGCCCGTGCGCCAATCGCGCAAGCAGCCAAGCAAGCGCGCTGCCGATGAGGGCAGCGCCAATCCATTCAATGCCCTGAAGTAGCCAGCCAGGCACAGGTACGCCGCAGTTCAACAGGCGCATCGCCGATGCCGCCAACATTTGGAAGGGGATGTCATGTCGAAAAAAGATAGTGTGCAGAAGCGCTTGCAAAAGGTACGCCCGCCACGCGTGCAGATGACCTATGACGTCGAGATCGGCGACGCCATCGAAAACAAGGAGTTGCCTTTCGTGGTGGGCGTGGTGGGCGATTTCGGCGGCAATTCGGAACTCGAGCAGAAGCGCCTGAAGGACCGCAAGTTCGTCGATATCGACCGCGACAATTTCGATGAAGTGATGAAGGGCATCGAGCCGCGCGCCACCTACCGCGTGCCCAATGAACTGGGCGCCGGTGGCGGCCAGTTCGGCGTGGAGCTGAAATTCCGCTCGATCGCCGATTTCCGCCCGGAAGCGGTGGTCGAGCAGGTCGAACCGCTGCGCAAGCTGCTCGAGGCGCGCACCAAGCTGGCCGACCTGCGCAACAAGCTGGCCGGCAACGACAAGCTGGAAGACATCCTGAATGACGTGCTCAACAGCACGGAAAAACTGGCCCAGCTGGAACAACATTCCCACGTCAGGAAAGATTGATATGTCCGCACAACTGACCCCCGCATTAAGCGCTGCCGGCGCCGCCGAAATCGACTTGCTCGACCAGATTGTCGAGCAGAGCAAGGTGGCCAAGTCCAGCGTCGAACACGCCCGCGCCAAGGATCTCATTTCCGAACTGGTCAGCCAGGTCATGGATGGCACGGTGGTGGTGTCGAACAACCTGGCCGCCACCATCGACGCCCGCGTGGCCGAACTGGACCAGCTCATTTCCGCGCAGCTCAGCGCCATCATGCACGCGCCCGAATTCCAGAAGCTGGAAAGCAGCTGGACGGGCCTGCATTACCTGGTGAAGAACACGGCCACCGGCACGAACCTGAAAATCAAGCTGATGAATGCGACCAAGCGCGAACTGGTCAAGGATTTCCAGAGCGCGCTGGAGTTCGACCAGTCGACCATGTTCAAGAAGGTCTACGAAGAGGAATTCGGCACCTTTGGCGGCGCGCCGTTCGGCACCTTGCTGGGCGACTTCGAATTCAGCCGCCAGCCGGAAGACATGTATTTCATCGAACAGATGTCGCATGTGGCCGCCGCCGCGCACGCGCCGTTCATCTCGTCCGCTTCGCCGGAACTGTTTGGCCTGGAAAGCTACAGCGACCTGGGCAAACCGCGCGATCTGGCCAAGGTATTCGACACGGTCGAGTATGCGAAGTGGAAATCCTTGCGCGAATCGGAAGACGCGCGCTACGTGGGCCTGACCCTGCCCCGCTTCCTGGGCCGGCTGCCGTTCAATCCGCTCGATGGCGCCACTGTCGACGGCTTCAATTTCGTCGAGGACGTGGACGGCACCGATCACCAGAAATACCTGTGGTGTAACGCCGCCTACGCTTTCGGCACCAAGCTGACGGCCGCCTTCGAGGATTACGGCTGGTGCGCGGCGATCCGCGGCGTGGAAGGGGGCGGCCTGGTGGAAGACTTGCCGACGCATACCTTCAAGACGGACGAGGGCGAAGTGGCGCTGAAATGCCCGACCGAGATCGCCATCACGGACCGCCGCGAAAAGGAATTGAGCGACCTGGGCTTCATCTCGCTCGTGCACTGCAAGAACACGGACTATGCCGCGTTTTTCGGCGCCCAGTCGGCGCAGAAGGCGAAAAAGTACAACACGGACGCCGCCAACGCGAACGCCGTGCTGTCGGCGCAGCTGCAATACATCTTTGCCGTCTCGCGCATCGCCCATTACATGAAGGCGATGATGCGCGACAAGATCGGCAGCTTTGCCGCCGCCTCCAACGTGGAAGATTTCCTCAACCGCTGGCTGACGCAGTACGTGCTGCTCGACGATAACGCCAGCCAGGAACAGAAAGCCCAGTTTCCGCTGCGCGAAGCTTCGGTGCAGGTGGCGGAAGTGCCGGGCCGGCCCGGCGTGTACCGCGCCGTGTCGTTTTTGCGTCCGCATTTCCAGCTGGACGAATTGTCCGTTTCACTCCGTTTGGTCGCGGAGCTTCCGCAGTCGACCAAATCGTAATGTATTTTTCTTTACACTATTGAAAGGAATAACATGGCAATCGACGTATACTTGCAGATTGATGGCATCAAGGGCGAATCCACGGATAACAGCCACAAGGATTGGATCGAATGCAAGTCGGTCCAGTGGCAAGTGCTGCAACCCAAATCGGCGACCGCCTCGACAGGCGGCGGCCATACCGCCGAACGTACCGAGCACAAGGATATCGTCATCGCCAAGATGGCCGACCTCGCCAGCCCCTTGCTGCTGCAAACTTGCTCGTCGGGCAAGACCATTCCGAAAGCCAAGCTCGAGTTCCTGCGCGCCGATGGCCAGGGCGAACGCATCAAGTACTTCGAAATCGAACTGGAGAACGTGATGATCAGCAGCGTGGCGCCATCGGTGGCCGCGGGCGACATTCTCGGCGAAGACCTGGCGCTCAAGTACTCGAAGGTCAAGTGGAAGTACACCCAGCAAAAAGTGGGCGGCGGTTCGGGCGGTAACACCTCTGGCGGCTGGGACCTGTCGGCCAACAAGACGGCTTGACCGTATCCGACCGCGTACGCCAGCGGCGCTGCCGCCGCTGGCTTTCCTGGCCGCCGGCCGCAGTGTCACGCCACCCATGAAACGGAAAGCCCATGAAAGGTTTTACGCCGGGCCTGTTCGACCGCCTGATGGATACGCCAGTGCACGGCGCCTCCAGCGGCACCGTCTCGCGCCTCTCGCTCGAGGATTTGAAAGACACCGTGGCGCGCGATCTCGAAGCGCTGCTCAACACGCGCGCCGTGCTGCCCGAGGCGCTGCTCAAACCCTTTCCCGAGTGCGGCAAGTCGATCATCACGTACGGCTTGAACGATTTCGCCGGGCTTAGCCTGTCGAGCACGGACGACCGCGCCCACATCTGCCAGTGCCTGGAAAAGGCCATCGCCCGCCACGAGCCGCGCTTGCGCCAGGTGCGCGCATCGCTGGAAATCGAGGAAGGCTCGATCAACCGCCTCAATTTCGCCATCAGTGCGCTGCTGGTGGTGCATGCGGCGCACGAACCGGTCAGCTTCGACGCCATCCTGCAGCCTTCCAGCCTGCATTACACGATCAGCAAGGGGCGCCGCGCCGCGTCCACGGGAGCCTGACCTTGGAAGACTTGCTGCCCTACTACGAGCGCGAACTGGGTTTCCTGCGCCGCTATTCGCGCGAGTTTTCCGAGCGCTACCCGAAGATCGCCGGCCGTCTGCTGATGGGCGGCGAGGTGTGCGAGGACCCGCACATCGAGCGCATGATCCAGTCGTTCGCGCTGCTCAATTCGCGCATCTCGAAGCGCATCGACGACGATTATCCCGAGTTTACCGAAGCGCTGTTCGAAGTGCTGTACCCGCATTACCTGCGGCCGTTTCCATCGTGCTCGATCGCGCGCATGGATAGCGGCGCCGCAGCGGCGCAACTGACGGCGCCTGCCGAAATCGCCCGCGGCACGGAGCTGACGACGCGTCCCGTGAAAGGCGTGGCCTGCACCTTCCGCACGGCCTACCCCGTGACGGTGGCGCCGCTGGCGCTCACGCATGCGGCGTTTTGCGCCATCATCGAGGCGCCGGAGCAGGTGCTGCTGCCGGCGAATGCCACCTCGGGCGTGCGCATCACCATCGAGTCGAGCGCCGCCCAGCTGGCGCTGGGCCAGCTGGGACTGGCCTCGCTGCGCGTGTTCATCGATGGCCAGCCCTCGTTTTGCGCGGCGCTGCGCGACGCCCTGTTCATGCGCACCGTGAAAGCCTACGCCGAGGCGGACGGCAGCGGCAGCTGGGTCCCGCTCGACGGCATTCCCGTGCGCAGCGCCGGCTTTGCCGAGGACGATGCGTTGATCCCGTTTTCCGCCCGCTCGCATCCGGCCTACCGGCTGCTGACCGAGTATTTCTGCTTTCCCGAGAAATTCAATTTCTTCGACATCGACCTCGGCGCACTGTGCGCCGCGCTGCCGGCCGGCTGCCGCCGCATCACCCTGCACCTGGCGCTGAGCGGCCTGCGCACCGATTCGAACACGGCGCGCCTGCTGGGGACGATGAACACGCACAACCTGCTGCTGGGCTGCACGCCGGTGGTCAACCTGTTCCGCCAGCGCGGCGAGCCTATCCGCCTCACGCACACGGCCGCCAGTTATCCCGTGCTGGCCGATGCGCGCCGCGCCTATGCATTCGAGGTGCAGTCCATCGACTCGGTCAAACTGGTACGGCAGACGCCGCAGGGCGAATCCGTGGTGGAATTCCGTCCGTTCTATTCGCTGCGCCATGGCGAGTCGCCGGCCAGGGATGGCCACTACTGGGTCATGCGGCGCGACGAGATCATCGCCGGCAAGAGTCCCGGCTATGAAACGCAGATTTCGATCGTCGACATCGATTTCGATCCGGCCGCCGTGGAAACGGACACGCTCAGCCTGGAGCTGAGCTGCACCAACCGCGACTTGCCGGCGCAGCTGACCTACGGCTTGCACGGCGGCGACCTGTTCCTCGAAGGCGGCTCCAGCGTGCGCAGTATCAGCCTGCTGCGCAAACCCAGCGAGTCGCACCGTTTCGAACGGGGGCGTGGCGCCCATTGGCGTCTGATTTCGCATCTGTCGCTGAATCACCTGTCGCTGGCCGGCAGCGGCCTGGAAGCGTTCCAGGAAATGCTGACCCTGTACGACTTGCCGCGCTCGGCCACTTCGCAGCGGCAAATCCGCGGCATCACCGCCATCGGCCACCAGGCCGTCAACGCCTGGCTGCCGGGCAATCCCTTTGCCTGCCTGGTGCGCGGCGTCGAAGTGCGGCTGACGATAGACGAAGAGGCCTTCGTCGGTAGCGGCATCCACGCCTTTGCGCACGTGATCGAGTGCTTCCTGGGCTTGTATGTGCATGCGAACAGCTTCACGCAGCTGGTGGTGCAGGCCAAAAAATCAGGAGAGGAGTTGTGGCGATGCAAACCACGCAGCGGCGATTCGAGCCTAGTGTAATCGAGCGCCTGTTTGCCCAGCCCTGCCGCTTCCAGTACTTCCAGGCGGTGCGCATGCTGGAGCTGTGGCTCAGGCGCAATGGTTTGCCGCACGACGATGCGGTGGCCAGTTTCCTGCGCTTCCAGAATTCCATCTCGCTCGACTTCGCTCCCAGCCAGCTTGAAGCGCTGGCGCCCGAACCGCGCGAATTGGCCACGGATGCCAGCGCCCTGGGTGCGGCGCTGCGTGGCGGGCAGCTGAAATACGTGCGCGTCACGCCGGCTTTCATGGGTTTTCTCGGCGTCGCCGGCGCGCTGCCGCTGCACTATACGGAACGCATCGCCACGCACCAGCTGTATGAAAAGGACGAGGGGCCGCGCGCCTTCCTCGACACGTTTTCGAATCGTGCGCTGGCCCTGTTCTATGAAGCGTGGCGCAAGTACCGGCTCGAGCTCAAATACCAGCTCGACGGCAAGGACCAGTTCCTGCCGCTGCTGCTGTCGCTGGCGGGGCTGGGCAATGCCTCGCTGCGCCAGCGCCTGGCCGGGGACGGCGCCGGCGTGCTTGACGAATCGGTGGTTTTTTTCGCCGCCGCCATGCGCCACCGGCCGCCGTCCGCCGTGCTGATCGGCCAGGTGCTGTCCGAGTATTTCGGGCAGCGCATCGCCGTCAGCCAGTTTGTCGGCTGCTGGTACGACGTGCCGCGCGAGCAGCAAAGCACGCTGGGCGGCAGCAACGCCCTGCTGGGCGCCACCGCCATGGTCGGCGCGCGCGTCTGGCAGCGCGACCTGCGCCTGCGGCTGACCATCGGTCCGCTGGCCCGCTGCCACTTCGACGCGTTCCTGCCGGGCGGCGCGGCCGCCCTCGCGCTCGAGAGGATGCTCGCCATGTTCACCGGCTTGACCCTGGAATACGAAGTGCAGCTGGTGCTGCGCGCCGCCGACGTGCAGGGCATTGCGCTGGCAGTGCCGCGCAGCGGCGGGCGGCTGGGCTGGGACAGTTTTCTGATCACCGGCGGCGAGGCACGCGACCGCGCCGATGTCCGCTATGAACTGCATGCGCTGGCTTGAGCGCGCCACTTCACCGATTTCGCCAACCATCACCCGACAAGGACCGCCGCCCCATGAGCATCAACCTGAAAACATTGATCAGCAAGTTGAACGACACCTGCCGCACGGCCGCCACGCGCGCGGCCAGCCTTTGTGTCGGCCTGGGGCAGTACGAAGTCGACCTCGAGCACGTCTTCCTCGCGTTGCTGGAGCAGCCGCGCAGCGATTTCGTGCTGATTGCCTGCAGGAGCGGCGTCAGCGTGAGCATGCTGGAAGCGGATTTGCGCGCCGAAGTGGCGCGCCTGCAGACGGGCAACACGCGCACGCCCGTGTTTTCCGTGCGCCTGCCGAAGCTGTTCGAGCATGCCTGGCTGATCGCTTCGCTCGATTTGCGGGCCGGGCGGCAGGTGAGCATCCGCAGCGGCCACCTTCTGCAGGCGCTGCTGACCGAGCCGGAACTGGCACAGCTGGCCTACCGGGGCTCGGCGCTGTTCCACGAATTCAAGCTCGACGAGATCAAGCACGGGCTCGACAAGCTGACCGAGGGCTCGCAGGAAGGCGGCGTGGCGGCTACAGGGCAGGAGGAAGCGAGCGATGCCGGCGGCGATCCCGTGGGGGAATTGGCCGGCGCGGCGGCAGCGTCGAAAACGCCGGCACTGGACCAGTTCACCGTCAACCTGACGGCGCGCGCGCGCGCCGGCAAGGTCGATCCCGTGATCGGGCGCGACATGGAAATCCGCCAGGCGATCGACATCCTGATGCGGCGGCGCCAGAACAATCCCATCCTGACTGGCGAGGCCGGGGTCGGCAAGACGGCCGTGGTCGAGGGCCTGGCCTTGCGCATCGTGCAGGGCGACGTGCCCGACATCCTGCAGGGCGTGGAGATCCACACGCTGGACATGGGCCTGCTGCAGGCCGGCGCCAGCGTCAAGGGCGAGTTCGAAAACCGCCTGAAAAACGTCATCGCCGAAGTGGGCAGGAGCGCGCACGCCATCATCCTCTTCATCGACGAGGCGCATACGATGATAGGCGCCGGCGGCAGCGCCGGCCAGAACGATGCGGCCAACCTGCTGAAACCGGCGCTGGCGCGCGGCGAGCTGCGCACCATCGCCGCCACCACTTGGGGCGAGTACAAAAAATATTTTGAAAAGGATGCCGCGCTGGCGCGCCGCTTCCAGGTCGTCAAGATCGAGGAACCGAGCGAAGAGCTGGCGTGCGCCATGTTGCGCGGCATGGCTCCGCTGATGGAGCAGTATTTCAAGGTGCGCATCTTCGACGAGGCGATTACCGAGGCCGTGCGCCTGTCGCACCGCTACATCGCGGGCCGCCAGCTGCCGGACAAGGCCATCAGCGTGCTCGATACGGCCTGCGCCAGGGTGGCGCTGGGGCAGAGCGCCACGCCGGCCCTGCTCGACAGCGTGGCGCGCCGGCGCGAGCGCATCGATGCGGAAGCATCGGCCCTGGCGCGCGAGGAGAGCGGCGGCGCGCGCCATGGCGCGCGGCTGCAGCGGCTCGATGCCGAACGCGGCGCCGCCACGCAGGAGCACGCGCAGCTGGCCGCGCGCTGGGACAGCGAAAAGACGCTGTCGGAACAGATCCAGGCGATCCGCCGGCAGCTCGAGGACGGCACGCCGGCCGACGCGGGCCAGGGGCGCGAGCTGCTGGCGCTGCAGGCCGAACTGGCGTCGCTGCAGGGCGAGACGCCGCTGGTGCCGGTGCAGGTTGACGGTCACGTGGTGGCGGAAATCGTCGCCGGCTGGACCGGCATCCCGCTGGGCAAGATGGTCAAGGATGAACTCAAGACCGTGCTGCGGCTGAAGGACTTGCTGCAGGAGCGCGTGCTGGGCCAGCCCCACGCGATCGAGGCGGTGGCGCAGCGCGTTCGCACGGCGCGCGCCAACCTGGACGACCCCGACAAGCCGAAGGGCGTGTTCCTGTTCGTCGGCCCGTCCGGCATCGGCAAGACGGAAACGGCGCTGGCGCTGGCCGACGTGCTGTACGGCGGCGAACGCAAGCTCATTTCCATCAACATGAGCGAATACCAGGAAGCCCACAGCGTGTCGGGGCTGAAGGGTTCGCCGCCCGGCTATGTCGGCTATGGCGAAGGCGGCGTGCTGACCGAGGCCGTGCGCCGCAATCCGTACAGCGTGCTGCTGCTCGACGAGGTGGAAAAGGCGCATCCCGATGTCATGGAGTTGTTCTTCCAGGTCTTCGACAAGGGCGTGATGGACGATGCCGAGGGACGCGAGATCGATTTTAAAAATACCATCATCATCCTGACCTCGAACGTGGCGTCGGCCACCATGATGCAGGCGTGCCTGAACTTGCCGCAAGAGCAGCTGCCGACGCCGGAGCAGCTCGAGCTGGCCATCCGTCCGCAACTGCTGAAGGTCTTCAAGCCCGCTTTCCTGGGGCGCCTGAAGGTGATTCCCTATTATCCGATCGGCGACGACGTGCTGGCCCGTATCATCGGCTTGAAGCTGGGCCGCATCGCCGCCCGCATCGCCGCCAATCACCAGGCCGAGTTTATCTACGACGAGGCGCTGGTCGAGGCGGTGCTGGCGCGCTGCACCGAAGTCGATTCGGGCGCGCGCAATGTCGACAATATCCTCAATGGCAGCCTGCTGCCGGAGATCGCCGAAGCCGTGCTGGCGCGCATGGCGGAAGGGCAGGGCATCAGCCGTATCAAGGCCAGCGCCGGCAAGCAGGGGCAGTTCCGGTATACGATCAAATAGGCGCCAAACCGGTTCAGTGGCCGCTGCCGGGCGCGATGCCCAGCAGCTCCTCGATGTGGGCCAGCGAGGCGCCATCCTTGACCACGCCGCGCAGCCATTCGTGCAGGTTCTGCTCGCCCGCGTTGGCGGCCTTGTCGGCGAAGTACGAGACGGGACTGTGCGGCTCCGTCTGACGGAAGTACTGCGCCACCTGGCGCAGCTGCGCCAGCGCCTGGGCGCGGCTGTGCAGCTCGCCTGGCGCCGCCGGCGGCAGCGCCAGCACGGCGGCCCCCGCCGCCTGGCCGCCAGCGGGCACCGGCGCGGCCGCGACGCTGGCGGCAGGGCTGGCCGCGGCCGGCAGGGCCAGCTGCATCGTTTGCAGCGCTTCGCGCGCCATGGAAAAGCCCGGACTGTCCTTGCCCAGGCGGCTATCGGCGGCCTGTTCCAGCTCGGCCAGCGCGTCCAGGCAGAACTGGGCGTCGGCCGCAAAAGCGGCGCGGAATTGCGACGACGTGCCGCGCCGCGCCGCCTCCATGTCCACCAGCCTGGTGCCGTTGACACCGTCCTGGTTGCTGGCGGCCCGCTTGCGCGCCGTCTCGAAGTCGATCGTCGACCAGCCGCCCGACTGCTTGTCCGTCAGCGCCATGGCGCGCACGAGCGACGGCGTGCGCGCCAGGATCCAGCCCAGGTTGCCGATGCGCTGCTCGTGGTCGTCTCCGTCGGGCTGCGGGTACAGGCCCAGGTCCCAGTACTGGCGCAGCAGCCCCGCCAGCAGCCGATAGCCTTCGCCCAGCCCGCGCAAATGGTCTTGCCTGGCGCTGGCTTCGGCCAGCCAGGCGGCGAGCCGCAAGTCCTTGCTCTTTTCCCCCAGCAGGGCGGCGCAGCGCTGCAGCACGAAGGCCCAGTCGGCTTCCTTCAGGTCGGTGACCCACTCGCCCTGGTCGAGCGTGGGGTCGTCGAACTTGCGCGCCTGGCCGATGGCGTCGAAGTCGGTGGAGAAGGACAGGTCGACGCCGCATGGCTGTTCGGCGCTGATGGGAAGCAGGAGCTGGTCGGCTGAAATCATGTGTGTTCTCGGCAGTGGGCGGATGGTTTGCTCGGTATGGTGCGGTCTTACTGGACCATGCGAAATTCGATGCGGCGGTTGCGCGCGCGGCCGTCGGCGCTGTCATTGCTGGCGATGGGACGGTCCGGGCCCTGCCCGGAAGCGCTGAGCAGGTCGCCGTCGATGCCCTTGCCGGCCAGGTAGATCTTGACCGCCTCGGCGCGCGCCTGGCTCAGGTTCTGGTTGCTGGCGCGCAGTCCCAGGTTGTCGGTGTGGCCGATGATGTCGACCTTGCGGCCCGCCAGCTTGTGCAGCGCCGCGCTCATTTCGTCGAGGATGGCGCGGCCCGACGGCGTCAGCGTCGTCTTGCCGCTCTCGAATTCGATGGTGCGGTTGGCCAGCGCGCCGTCGAGGATGTTCTGCTCGGAGGCGGACACGCGCAAGCCGTTGTTGACGGTGTACGTGGGATTGAGGCTGGTGGCGAAGTCGCTGGCGATCTTTTGCCGCTGCGCCTCGTTGGCCACTTCGCCGCGCACGCTGACCACGCTGCCTTCGATCTTCAGCTGGCCGCGGCGGATCTGCTTGAGGTCCGCCGTCAGCAGCTTTTGCACATAGGCGTTCCAGTTTGCCGGCTGCGCGACCTGGCCGACGGCGATCTGGTCGACCACCTTGTCGGCGCCATACAGTTCGCGCAGGCGCAGCAGCACCGCCGCCTTGGCCGCTTCGTCCGGTACCGTGCCGCTGGCCAGTACCTGGCCCGGTTGCGGCGTGGCGGCCGCCGGTACCGAGACAGCGGCCACCGGCGCGGCGGCGTTTTGCGCATTGGCGCCGGCCAGCGCGCATGCGAGGCCGAGAAGGATGGCAAGGCGGATGTGCATGATCAGCTCCCGATGAAGGCCGCACGGAACGTGTCGTGCGCCGATTTGAGTGACAGGTTGGCCTGCGCGAGGTAGCTCGAGGCTTTCTTGATGGCGTAGTCGCTGTCGGCCTGTTCCTCGACCCAGGCCAGGTCGTCGAAGGCGATGTGGTGCTCCAGCGCCGCCTGCGGTTCCATGATGGCGTGCAGGGTCTGCGCGGAGGCGCCGCAAAAACCCAGCACCAGCGCATGGCGGCCGCGGATGCGGGTGATGAACAGCGCCAGTTCGAAGTCGGCGCGCGCCAGGAATGGGGCGATCAGGTGCATCCAGAAGGCCGCCACCAGGTTGCGGTACAGCGGGTCGGCCGGCAGCGGCAGTTCCAGGCTTTTTTCCAGCCGGCTGGAGCTGCTGGCCATGACGGGCTGCAGCAGCATGCCCAGGGCCAGCAGCACCTGGCGCACGGAACCGCCAAAACCCGTGGGCGCCAGCAGGGCGTCGAGCGCGCCCACCGTCTGCAGGCCGAGGAAGTCGTCGAAGGCGGCCTCGTAGGCGCTTCCGCGCAAGTCCAGTTCGATGCTGGCGCCCGCGGCGGCCGCCGGCAGCGCGGCGCCGGCAGCCGCGCCGCACATCTCGGCGCTCATGGCATCGAGGCGGTTCCACAGGCGCGACAGCACCAGCGGACTGGTCGGCACGAAGCCGGCCGGCTGCGCCACTTCCATGGCGCCCATCATCAGGAAGGGAAAGCGGCGCGACGAGGCATCGCTGCTGGCGGCGATATGCCCGGCGATGGCGCGGCCACGGCGCGGGCCGATGAAGGCGAAATGCAGCGGCGGCAGCGCATCGTAGGTGAGCTTCCAGCGCGCATCGGCCGTCATCAGTTCCATGGCGTTGGCCAGCCAGTCGTCGAGTATCTTCAGCAGGGCCGGGTTGTCGCCGTGCTTGATGAAGTCGCCGCGGCTGGGAATCTTGCCGAAATAGCCGATCTGGGTAGCGGTAGGGCGGCTCATGGCGTATTCCCGGCGATGGCGGTGGCCGTTTCCGGCGCGCCGATGGCCACCGATTCCGGCAGTTTCAGGCCACGGAAACCCTGGTTCCCGGCGGAGGCGGGCGCCGGTGCGGCAGCGGCCACGATCTTCAGGTTGGCCGTCACGGTGACGCCGCTGTTTTCCCAGCTCAGTTCAAATACGCCGCCCTCCTTGCGCGTGCGCTTGGCCGAGTCGATCATCTTCTTCAGGCCGAAATGCCCCGGTTCGTTCAGCAGCACCACCGTGCGCCCTTCCGGCGTGATGGCGCTGATGCGCGAGCCTGGCACGCCCTGCGGGTTGGGCCAGACCATGTGCACCCAGGGCTGCGGCTGGCCGCGCCAGCGCAGCGCCTGGCCATCGATCTCGATCGTATATTCGGTGGCGCCGGGCGCGCTCAGCGCCTGCAGGTCGAAGCGCGTCTGCGCTTCGGCGGCGCCGGCCGCCGTGGCCACGCCGTTGGCGCTGAGCGGCGCGACCCAGCCGGGCAGGCTGGCCACCACCGGCGGCGCCAGGGTGATGCCCATCGCGGCCCAGGTCCTGGCGCTGATGGCGTCGCCGCGCCGCACGACCAGCGGGCCGATGGTGGTGTTGAAGAACTTGGCGATGGCGCCTTCGGGGCCGAATACCTGGCCGATGTCCGCATTGCTCGCCTCGATGCGCGAGTCGGGCGCGAACGGATATTTCGGCGCCAGGGTTTTCTGGAACGGTTCGAGGACCTGGGCCAGCCATACCTTGTTGATCTCCGTCTCGGTGGGCTTGACGATGACGGCGAAGGTCTGCATCAGCGGTCGCACCAGCAGCGGGCGGATGGCCTGCTTTTGCGGATCGCTCATGCCGGTCAGCATCTGCTCGTCCACGTATTTCAGCGCGTCGGCCAGTTCCGAACCGTTGCCGTCGAGCGTCTGCTGCATCAGCTGCTTGGCGCCGGGACCCGTGTCGCCCTGGTTCTTGATCTGGTTGAAGCGCACGCGCAGCTTCGACAGTGCCGCCAGGTAGCCGCGCATGGGCGACGCTTCCTTGTCGCGCGCCACCACCAGGCGCGCCACGCCGGAAAACTCGCGGCCGACAGGGCCCATCGGCATGGCGCCGCCGGTCTGGCCCGTCACTGTGGCGGCGGGCTTCTGGCGCAGCACCGTTTCGCGGAACCAGTCCATCACCCCGCGCTGGGCCCGCTGCAAGCCCTGGCCCAGCAGGGAAGGGTTGTCCCACGAGGTTTCCTGGTACACCGTCTCGATCAGCTTGTTGAGGGGCGAGGCTTGCGGATCGCCGAGGCGGTTCATCGCCTGCGCCGCATTGTCGAAACCGTTCAATTCGCGGATGCTGACGCCCTGGATGAATTTCTGCCACTCCCTGGCGTAATCGGTCTTGTACAGTTCCACCAGCGCCTTCTGGATCTGTTCCGGGCTGCCTTCCAGGGTCAGGTCATCCTTCGACGCCGTCTTGAGCACCCAGTCGGCGCTTTGCAGTTCGCGGTTGGCCGCTTCCTGGAACGCCTGCTGGATGTATTTTTCCCAGGCGTCGCGCGTGAATGTGCCGGGGATGGCGTAACTGCCCAGCACCAGTTCCTTGTCCTGCTCGCCAACGATGCGCGCCACCGTCATCGACGGGAAGCGCGTGGCGGCGCGCGCCTTCACGTCCGCATACACGCGGTCGCGCGCCGGCATGCCGCGTACCACGCGGCGCAGGCTGTCGCGCGACTGGTCGGCCAGCGCCCGCTGGTTCTCGATCTGCGGCCAGGACGGGTCGTCGATCTGCGTCAGGTAGAACGAGATCAGGCGTTCGGCGCTGCGGATCATCTGTTCGCGCGGCATGTTGCCCCGGTTGGCGTCGAGCCAGCCGCGCCAGTAGCGGGTCAGCTGGTCGTTCAAATGACCCGCCTCTGCGCGCGACTTGTCGCCCAGCATCAAGTAGGTTTTCAGGGCATTGTAGGCATCTTCCACGTTCGTCGGCGCGGCATCCTTGAAGGGCTGGCTTGTCGCACTGACTGGCGGACTGGCTGTGGTCGCGGCCGTCGTGCCGGCTGGCACTGCCGCCAGCGGCTGCAGCCGGTCGGCGCCCGCGTTCACTTCCGCGAGGAACGACTCCAGCGACTGCGCCACCGGCGCGAGCATGACTTCCTTGAGGCCGGAAAAATACTCCTCGCGCAATTTGCGCTCCAGCAAATCGCCCTGGTACAGGCCCAGGCTGAGCGCCAGCGGCCGCTTGCTGCGGTACGCTTCCAGCTGCTCGATGCGGTCCTGCAGGATTTCCAGGGCCTGGAAGCGCGACTGCAGGTCCAGGCGCTTGTCCTGCACCTTGATGGCCTGCTCCAGGTCGGCCTGGACATTGGCCGCCAGCTGGCGGTTGGCCAGGTAGGACCAGCTCCAGCCGCCCAGCGCCAGGCCGGCCAGCGCGATGGCGGTGAAAAACGTGGCATAGCGCAAGCGCGTCTTGCGCGGGCTGGCGTATTGCGCCACCAGTTCCCGGTCGGCGAAGATCACCTTGCGGAACAGGTTCAGCAGGAAGTAGCCGTGCTGGTCCTGGGCCTGGACGGCCTGGTGTTCCTGCGGCTGCGGCTTGAGGTCGAAGCGCTGCGCCACCCGTTCCGACGAGGCGGAGACGGAAGCGCCTTCCTGCAGCGCGCTGGTGAAATAGAAACCGCGGAAGACGGGCTTGAACTGGAACGGGTTTTCCTCGAACAGCGTGGCGATGAAGGCGCGCAGCGGCCCCTTCACGGAACTGAATTCCAGCGGGAAGGTGAACACGCCGGGCGGCATGCGCTCGCGTCCCAGCAGCGACATATTGGCCAGGCTGAGGTCCTTCAGGCCATCGTACAGTTCGTCGAAGCGCTGGTCGAACTGTTCCAGCACGTCCTGCTTCGAGTTGTTGACGCCGTAGGGCAGGGTGGCGCCCCAGACCTTGTCGCGTTCGGCGCGCTCGGCATCCTGGAAAAATTCGCTGAAGCCGGTGATCAGGTCAGCCTTGGTGAATACCACGTACACGGGCGCATGGACTTCCAGCTTCTCCGTCAGTTCCTGCACGCGCTGGCGCAGGTTCTTGGCCAGTTCGATGGCGAATTCAGGCTTGCTGCCGGTCAGCTCGGCAATGCTGACGGCGATGATGATGCCGTTGATCGGCGCGCGCTTGCGGTGTTTTTTCAGCAGGGCGAGGAAACTGAACCACTCGGCGCGGTCTTCATCGTTGATGGCGTAGCGTCCGGCCGTGTCGAGCAGGATGCCGTCGGTGGTGAAAAACCAGTCGCAGTTGCGGGTGCCGCCCATGCCTTGCACGATCTTGCTGTCGACAAAAGGAAACTGCAGGCCCGAATTGGCGATCGCCGTGCTCTTGCCGGCGGCGGGATTGCCGATGATCATATACCAGGGCAGTTCGTACAGCGCCGCATCGCCCGACAGCTGGCCCAGCCGCGATGTCTTGATGGTATTGATCGCTTCCAGCATGCGCTTGCGGATGGCTTCCGTTTCCTCGCGCTGCACCGGGCCGGCCTTGGGCGCCGCACCGGCCGCCTGCTGCTCGAGCATGCTGTTGAAGCTGGCGCCCTCGCGCCGGCGCCGGCGGCGGCGCAGCCACCACACGATGGCGCCCAGCAGCGCCGCCGCAGCCAGCAAAGGCGCCAGCCGGGTGGTCGGCCAGTCGAAAATGACGGCGCAGGCGAACAGCAGCAGGACGGCGGCCGCGATGCCGAGGATGAGCAGGCTGGTGCGTGAGGTCAGGGAGTGCCAGAATCGTTGCATCATAATTTTATAGTGTGCAAACCGTTAATGTGCGTGGAGGGGACGTCGCCGTATCAGGTGGAGCCGTGACTGCTTTGCGCGGGCGGACCAATGACGAGGGCGCCGCGCTGGAGTGGATCGAGGTTGCTGAGACATAAGATTTGCGCGTCATCGTCGGCCGCGGCTTGCCGCGCCATGGCCAGTGCGGCCAGTGTCGTGACGGCGCCGCACTGGCCGCATGCGGCGCCGACGCCCAGCACCTGCTCGCCCAGGTCCAGCTGGGGCAAGAGGGCGCCGGCGCATTGCATCAGTTCGAGCATGCGGGGCGCGCGCTGGTCGGTATCGGCGCTGACCAGCGCGATGCCTGCCGCCGCATCGTCGCCTGCCGCGGCCAGCGCCTGCCGGCCCAGGTCCGCCAGCAGGCTCTTGTCCGCTTCGCCGCGCCGGCTGGCGCCTTGCGGCAGTTCGCCCGTGGCGGCGCGGTGCAGCAGCACTGGCGCCGGCTCGCCCAGCGGCGCCGTTGCGCCTGGACCGGCCAGCAGCAGGCCGGCCGCGCCTTCGCCGGGGATCTGCCCGTTCGCCTGAGCGGCGCTGAACAGCTGGCCCTGGCTTGCCAGTGCATGCACGCGCAGTTCGCCTATCCAGGAGTCGCAGGCCAGCACGATGGACAGGCCGGGCGGCTGCGGTGGCGCGTCTCCGGCAAGCGCATTCAACAGCGCAAACGGCGCCGGTTGCCCGGTGCTTGGCTCGGCGGCCGGCAGCAATTTCTGCACCGGCCAGCCCTGCTCGCGCGCCAGGTGGCGCAGCCAGGCGTCGCCGGCCTGGCGCTGGGCGACGCTCCACAAGGCCGGCATCAGCAGGTGCAGCCGCAGCATGGGCAGCGCGCTGGCCAGCGAGGCCGGTGCGCCTGCCGACAGTGCATGCTGCAGGGCTTCGTCCAGCAGTTCGGCCAGCACCTGGGCGCCCAGGGCCAGCGCGCGCAGGTCTTCCGGATTGAAGGGGAACGGTTCGCTGGCCAGGCCGGCCTGCGGATGTTCGCGCAGCCAGGCGGCCAGCAATGGCTGCTGCGTCTCTTCGTCGATGCCGTCCACCCTGCCGCACAGCAGCGGATAGCCGTCTTCATCGAGGAGCTGCCCGTCGAGCGCGGGGCGGGCTTGCCGGGAGCGCATGGCGGCCAGCAATTGCGCCGGCGTGGCGCCGCCCGGCATGCGCACGGTGGCGGCCACGATATGCAGCGGCGCCGGCGTCGCGGGCGGGGCCGCCGCCTCGGCCTGGAGTGGGGCGGCAAGACCCGGCGCCGCGGCCAGCGCGGGTCCGGCCAGCAGTTTGGCCAGCAGCTTTTTACCCAGCCACAGCATCAACAGCAGGGCCAGCGGCAGCGCCAGCATGGCGCCGGCCAGCTCGCCCGGCGCAGGCATGCGCGTGCTGTCGCGCCAATACGCGATGGCGCCCGTCCAGCATAGCGCAAAGACGGACACGCTCAGCAGGCAGCGCCGCAGCCAGGGGCGCATCAGCGGGCTGCTCCGCATACGGGCAGGGCCGTCATGCCTGGTCTGTGGTGGCTTGCTGGCTGGCGATCAGCAGCGCGCCGCAGCTGGTCTTGTCGCCGTGGCGTGCCACCGGCTTGCCATCGACGATGAGGCTGGGGTCGCCGCTGACGATGGGGCAGACGCCATGGCCGGGCAGGGGACACGCTACCTTGTCGCCGACCCGCGCCATGCCGATGCCGCCGCTGTCGCTCACCGCCGATGCTTCCAGCACGGTGCCGCCATGCGATGTCTTGTCGCCTAATCTGATTACGGGACCGGCCATACGCGCTCCTCTCAGTGTTTTTTCATTACGCCGGGCAGGCGCAGCTCGGTATGCCCGAAATCCATCATTTTCCAGCGTCCGCCCCACGTCATGCCGACCGATTCGGCCACTTCGCCATACAGCTGGTAGCCGCGCATGGCCCACGGGTCCTTCTCGGAAATGATCAGCTTGCCATTGCGCAGGAAGGCGCAGTCGGCCGCCAGGCCGTACTGGTGCCAGCTTTGAAAGGCGGCCGCGTTGCTGACGTTGGGCCCCATGCCCGCCAACATGGTTTGCCGCTCGGGGCTGCGGTAGCCTTCCAGCAGCGCCATCTCGTAGCCATGTTTTTCCTTCATGATCTTGAACACCAGCAGCAGGCGCTGCGCGTATTCCCCATTCAGCAAGGTCCAGTTGCGGCTGGCCGATACCAGCAGCGGGCGCTCCTGGCGCACTTCTTCCGTGGCAAACACCAGCGGCGGCAGGTCAACGGGGGGCACCAGCTGCTCGCCCTGCAGCAGGCTGGCCACCTGCGTATTCATTTCACGCGTCGATACATCATAGGCGCCCAGCATGGATTTGCTGTCGGCCATCAGGGCCAGCAGGGTCGGCAGGCTGAGCGCGGCCACGCCCGCGAGACACAGCAGGTAATGACGGCGCAGCAGGCCGGCAGTGCGAGCCAGCAGCGTGGCGATGCGCTGTCCCAGGCTGGCCATCCCCGTCTGCCGGCGCCTGGCCACGCGCTGCAGGCAGGCGGCGAGGCGCTGCTCCGCGCCATCGACGGCGTGCAGCACGAAATCGCGCCCGGCCGGGAACAGGATCAGCCAGCTGATCAGGCATGCCAGGATGAAATACAGCGCTACCGCGAGTAGGAACACGCTAACCTCAATCAAAAATGTTTGGCTGCGGAACGGTGCTGTCCATCGGGCGGAAACAGGGAAGCGATGGATATTGCCTGGAAGTATATCTTACAAAACTGATAATTAAGGCGGGCGTTTTTCAATTGTGCGGGGGTGCGCACTGTTGATTTTATGGCACGCGTCATGATTTTGTTGAATAGCGTAAAGTCTTGCAAATATTACAGGAGCGCACATTTTGCGAACTCATGACGATAGCCCCCGGCTCCCGGCCCGGCCCAGCCTGTTGACGCAGGCGCAACAGGCGGAGGCCGACCGTAACCGCATCCTGACCACGCTCGAGGGTGGCAATACCGGCTCGTCCGCCAGGAGCCGGCGTGGCAGGCTGTCCCTGCGCGCGGGCATGGGCGCGGCGGCCGCGCTGCTGCTGTTGGTGGCCGCTGGCGTCTGGCTGGGGCAGCGCGGAGAACGGGCTGGAGACGACGATGGGCTGGCGGCGCCGTTTTCCCTGCCCATCGCCAGCGCCGTGGAAGCGCCGCCGGCCGCCGCCAGCATCCATGACGAGGCGCCGTCCGGCGCCGCCGTACCGCAGCAGAGCCTGAGCGACATGCTCGATGCCGGCGCGGCCGCCACTGCCGCCACTGCCGCTGCCCGGAACGCGAGTGCCGCGCACCCCGGCGATGTGTTGAGCAAGGCGCTGGAAACGCCATCGCCACCGGCCGCTGCGGTGAAACAGACAGCCAGGGCGGCTCGCCCCGCAGCCAAAAAAACGCCGGCGAAAGTGCCTACGGCAACGCCCGCCCGCCGCGCGGAAGACAGCGATATCGCTTTGCTGTCGGCCCTGCTGGCCCATGCGCAGGCCGCGCCGGCGCCAAAGAAAACCGCTGCGGGCCTACGGGCCCAGTTGCGGCAATGCGCGGCGCTCAAGCGCGACGCCGCCGTGGCGTGCCACGCGCGCGCCTGCCAGGGCCATGGCGACAACGCGCAATGCCAGGCCGGGCAAGCTGACGCGAAAGGCGGGAAATGAGTGCCGCAAGCGCCGATCAGGTCAACGCCTCCCTGGCTGGTTTCAGCAGCGTGACGCGGCTGTACGAGCTGTCGCTGGACGGCGGCGAGGGCGGGACGGCACAGTGGCTGGTGGAAGCGTTTGCCGCCGACGAGCAGTTGCAGGCGGTGGGCGTGCGCGACATCATCGTGTTGTCCACGGATGCCAACGTGGCGCTGGCGCCGCTGCTGGGCAAGCCGGCCGCGCTGCACGCCAGCCTGGCCGACGGCAGCCGTGCCGTCTTCAGCGGCTATATCAGCGAAGCGGCGATGCTGGGCAGCGACGGCGGACTGGCCCGTTTCCGGCTGCGCCTGACGCCGTGGCTATGGTTGTTGAGCCAGGTGCGCAACAGTCGCGTCTGGCAAGACAAGAGCGTGATAGAGATCGTCGACAGCGTGTTCCAGGCCTACGCGCCGCAAGCCGACTGGCGCTGGAGCGGCGACACGGGGCCGTTCATGGCCGAGGCGCAGCCGCGCAGCTATTGCTGCCAGTACCGCGAGTCGGACCTGGCCTTCGTCACGCGCCTGTTGAGCGAAGAAGGTCTGGCCTGGCGTTTTGAGGAACACGATGGCGGACATTGCCTGGTACTGTTCGCCGATAGCAGCGCCTTGAGCGCGGTGCCGGAAGACGCCAGCAGTGCGCAAGGAGGCGGCATCCGATTTCATGGCGCGCGGGTCATGGAACAGGCCGACTCCATCCAGGCGCTCGGCCGGGCACGCGCCTTGTGCACGGCAGTGGCGACAGTGCTCAGCTACGACTACAAGGCCAAGAAAGCCGTCAGCGCCAGCGTGCCGACGCGGCTGGCGCCGGGCGGGAAAAACGCGCCCGCGCTGGAAAGCTATGATGCGCCTGGCCAGTATTTCTATGCCGATGCGGCCCAGGCCGAACGCTATGCCTTGCTGCAGATGCAGGCGATCGAAGCGCGCGGCGAACGCTGGCACGCCCGTTCGACCGTGCGCACCTTGCGTGCCGGCACCCGCTTTACCTTGACGCAGGGACCGTTGCAGCAGGACGGTGCCGAGGCGCCGGCGCTGGTCGTGCTGCGCGTGTGCAGCGTAGGCGTGAATAACTTGCCGGCGCCCGTCAGACAGGGCCTGGCTGAACTGTTCGGCCCGATCCCGGAACTGTTGCAGGAAACCTTGCAAACGGCGTTCGCCGGCCTGGCTTCGCCGTCGATGGGCGTGGCGCCTCTCGCACAGGTGATCGCGCAGGCCGTCGAGAGCGGCTATGCCAATCATCTTGACGCCATCGCGGCCGACACGCCATGGCGGCCGCTGCAAGATACGGACGATATACGCCACCACCCGAAGCCGACGGCCTGCGGCAGCCAGAGCGCCATCGTCGTCGGCGCCGACGGCAGCGCCAGCGGCGGCAGCGAAATCCATTGCGACAAGCTGGGCCGGGTGCGCATCCGTTTCCACTGGCAACTTGATGGCAGCGCCACCTGCTGGGTGCGCGTGGCGCAGCGTGCTGCCGGCGGCGGCATGGGCAGCCAGTTCCTGCCGCGCATCGGCCAGGAAGTGCTGGTGCAATTCCTGGAAAACGATATTGACCGGCCCATCATCGTTGGCGCCCTGTACAACGGGCAGGGCGAGGGCGGCATCGCCCCCACGCCGGGCGGCGTCACGGACAAACCCGCGGACGCCAGCGTATTCGAACCGGCGCGCGACCATGCGCCATCGGCGCAGGGCAACGTGGCGGGCGGCAACAGTCCGCTCTGGCATGGCGCGGCCGGCGGCAGCGCCGGCCACCGTAACGGCGCCGCGCAATGGGGTATCCGCAGCAAGGAATTCGGCGCCGCCGGCTCCGGCTCTGGTTATAACCAGCTGCTGTTCGACGATACCGACCAGCAGGGGCGCATCGAGCTCAAGAGCAGCCATGCGGCAAGCGCGCTCGGTCTTGGCCACCTGATCCATGCGGCCGACAATTACCGGGGCAGCCTGCGCGGCCTGGGCGCCGAACTGCGCACCGACGATTACGGCGCCGTGCGGGCCGGTGCCGGGCTCTTGATTTCCAGCTACCTCGTGAACCACGACGCGCAGGCGCGCGATCCGGCCGGCGACAATGCGCCGGGCATGGTCTTGCTCAAGCAGGCGGCCAAGCTGGGTGAAACCTTCAGCGCCGCCGCCGTCACGCACAAGACGGTCGCGTATGCCAGCCACCTGGGCCCGGCCAAGGCGAACACCAGCGTGCTGGACGAAAAGGCGGCGCCCCTGCAAGCCTTCCTCACCACCGCCTCCGGCATGCTGAGCCAGGACAGCACCGCCGCCGCGCGGCGCGACGCGGCGGGCAAGCCGACCAGCCCCGGCGACGACAAGCTGCCGCACAGCAGCGACGCCATCATCGCCATCGCCGCCCGCGCCGGCCTGGGCGTGCTGGCCAGCCAGGACATCCAGCTGGCGAATGGAGAAACGGCTTCCCTGATGAGCGGCCAGGACACCCAGTTCGTCGGCGGCGGCCAGCTGCGCGTGCACAGCGGCCAGGCCATTGGCGCGCTGGCCGGCGTCGTCAAGGCGGGCGAGAACAATACCGGCCTGCAGCTGATCGCCGCCAAACAGTCCATCGAGTTCGAGGCGCAGGCAGACGTGCTCAACGTGCAGGCGCGCGAGGAAGTCAATATCGTCAGCGCCGCCGCGCACATCGACTGGGCGGCGGCCAAAAGCATCCGCCTGTCGACGGCGGGCGGGGCGAACATCACGATCGAGGGCGGCAACATCACCGTGCAATGTCCGGGCAAGATCACGGTGCATGCCGGCAAGAAGAGTTTTATCGGTCCGGAAAGCATGGCGTATGCGATGCCCGGTTTGCCCAGCAGTATCTGCGTGGAGTGCCTGAAGAAGTCATTGATGGCCGGCTCCGCCTTTACCATGGCAGGATAGACGATGCTGATCGCCCCTTATGCCGACGGCTGGCAGGCACATCTCGACACCTTGGCGCGCGAGGCCACGCAAGGGCAGGCACGGCTGTATCTCTTGCTCGACGGCGCTTTCCTGCCGGGACTGCACCGGAAGCTGGCAGCACTGTCGCCTTCGCTGCTGTTCGAGGCGCTGCCCGGGTGCACGGATGCCACGCGCGATGTGTCGCCGCTGCTGCTGGCTTACTCCGCCGCTTTCTCCGCCCCCCCGGAGGCGCCGTGGCTGGCGCGCTGCAGCGGCTGGCCCATGCTGAGCGCCATCGCCACGCGCGAAAGCCTGGCGGAACTGGCTTCGCGGCTGGCCGCCTGGTGCATCGTCGAAGCCGATGGACAGCGCTTCAATTTTCGCTTTCCCGATACGCGCCGGCTGCCCGCCATCCATGCCGCGCTGACACGGGAACAGCAGGCCCAGCTGGCGGGACCTGCCGTCAGCTGGTCGTACATCGCCCGCGACGGCCATTGGCGGCAATTGCCCGTGCTGCGGCAGGACAGCGCCCATGCCGAACGCCCGGTGGTGCTGAGCGAACAGCAGTTTGCCAGCCTGGTCAGTGACAGCGAAACCGATGAAATACTCGCCGTGCTCTACGAGCGCGGCCATGACCACAGCCAGGACCGCCATGGCGCCTACCTTCTCGTGGCGCAAGCGTTGGCCGCTATCGAGGACGAGCCGCTCGATACCTATGACAAGGCAGACTGGTGCGAGCGCTGGCTGAGGCGTGGCGCATCGGCCGAAGCCGTGCCGTACCAGCAAGCCAGCCTGCAAGAGCAGGGGGAAGCACGATGAGCGCTCGAGCACCGGCCAGCAGGGGCTTGCGCGCGTTGACAATGGGCGTGCTGTTGCTGCCCATGCTCAGCGCCTGCGCTGACAAGGACGTGCCCGTCAGCATACACGGCGTCAATTACAGCGGCGAGGTCTTCAGTTACGTCATTGTTGATCCAAAGAACGAGGCGAACAGGGGCGGCGGCGAGCTGATCGACCCGTACGCCGCCGGCGGCACTCTGTGCTGCTACGACTTGCCCCGGCGCTGGCGTCCCGGCATCCAGGTGCGGGTCGACGCCACCCACTGGCTGCCCAGAAAGGCCGATGGCAGCTTGCCGGAAGTACAGCAGAAGCAGTTGCTCGAAGTACCCGCGTATGCCGATGGCAAGCCGGGCGAGCTGTGGGTGCTGCGCGACGCCGATGGGAAGCTGAGCCTCGTTACCAGCGATTACCAGCCCGACCACGCCAGCTGGCCGGGGAAAATCAAAGGGTGGCCGATGCCGTCGCTCGAGTATCAGCGCAAACGATGGGATATTTATATCGATGATGCGACGGGCGATATTACGTTGTGGGAAAAGCTGCTGGAACAGATGCGGCTGGCGCCGCTCAAGCATGCCAGGGAAGTATGGGAATCCGAACGCAAATCGGACCCGAAGGCGCTCGGCGAGTTTACGGGCCCCGGCGATGCGCGCTTTCATGCGTATTTGCGCGCGGACTATGCCCGTTTGCTGGCGGGGAGCCGAAGCAAATTGGAACAGTTAAAAAAGGAACGCCCATGAGTTTCAGATTGATTGAGCCCGTCCCGGCGGAGTTTTCCAAGGCTGCTGATTTCGCTACCTTTTTTTCTGACCTTGATGCGAGAAAAATACGCAAGACGACGGAGGCTATCGAGAAGTCTGCCGCCAGCCCTCCCTGCGCAACCTGCAAGACCAACCTGTTTTTTGGTTTTTTCTTTGACGGCACAAAAAATAACTATATTCAGGCTGATGCCACGAAGAATCACTCGAATGTCGCCCGGTTATATGACTGTTTTCCCGGCCTGAGCACGCCGACAGTACTGCCTGTTGTTACCGATTGGGAACACGAAAAGGAGGCGTATTCGCATTTCTTCAAGGTGTATATTCCTGGCGTGGCTTCGCCGTTCGAGCAGATCGGCGATAGCGGCAGCGGTTTGCAACTGACCCGGGGCGCCGCTGCCGGGTATGGCGGCGAAGGCCGTATTATGTGGGCGCTGCTGCAGGCAATTAATAATATACACCGCTATTTTCTGAAAAAGCCCCTGCTATCGCCCGACGAAACAAGGTCGATCCTGAATAGAATCGTGCTCGACAGGGCACGGCGGCGGCTGATGCAGCCACGCCGCCGGTTTGAAGCGGAAATGCCGAATGACGAGCAAAATGAAAAGACGCGTCTTGAATTTGAAAAAATACTCAAGCGCCTGCATGCGGCAATTGCCGTCCACATGCCCGACAAATACGGCAATGCCAGGCAAAAAGACCCGGCAACGGTAAAGAAAATATTCATCTCCATTTTTGGTTTTTCGCGCGGCGCCACGCAGGCGCGGGCTTTTCTCAACTGGCTCATGTCGATGTGTACGCTCGATGCCCGCATGTGCAAGAAAGAGGGCGTGATGACACTCGGCGGTTTCGAGGTGGCATTCAACTTCCTCGGCTTGTTTGATACGGTGGCGTCCGTCGGGCTGGGCAATACCTTGGGTAACAGCTTGATGGGCAAGATGTTCGATGGCCATGGCGGCTGGGCCGATACCGATGACAGCCTGCGTATCCCTCCGGGTATTCCATGCCTGCATCTGGTGGCAGCGCATGAATTGCGGCGCAGCTTTCCGCTTGACTCGATCTCCGTCAAACAGGTGCTGCCGCCCAATTGCGATGAAGTGGTCGTCCCTGGCGTGCACTCCGATCTCGGCTGTGGCTATATGCCCGGCGAACAGGGCCGTGGACTGGACAGCATGGGGGGCGACATGCTGTCGCGCATACCGCTGATCTATATGTACCGTGCGGCCAGGCTGGCAGGCGTGCCCCTGAAGCTGGAATTTGCCAATGACGTTGCCAAGGAGCGCTTCAAGGTCGCGCCGGAGACGATCACGGCATTGAACGCCTATCTGGCCACATGCAAGGTCAAGACGGGCACCTTGACGGCCATCATGCGTGAACAGGGCAAGAATCATATTTTATGGCACAGGTCGCGGCGGCTCACCAGCAAAACACCGCTGGAATCGACGGCCAGCTTTGGCCGTGCTTCCAATTTCGACAAGAACGATTTGCACAGCGCTAACCAGGAATTTGAGCAGGAAATCCAGGTGTTCGAAAAATGGATGGCAGAGAAAGGCAAGGGTTTCAAGCCGCAGGCACAGGAACCTGGTTTTGACAATGACCACGACAATGAATGGGAAGAGATCGCGACGTGGTGGAACAGTGCGCCGCCGCTTGGTGCGGAGACGCTCAATTTCTTTGACAATTATGTGCACGATTCGCGCGCGTGGTTCAAGCTGATTCCCGGTAATCCGGACAATGAAGGCGCTCTGATCGAGAAGCTGAAAGCCATGAATGCGAAGCGGAAAAGGGTGCAACAGTACAATATTCGCGAAGCAAAAGACCACGAAGAGCGGCAAAAGATGATGGCGCGCACCTATGGCATGAAGTCGACTACCGGTCTGCAACAATTTACGCCGATAAAAGATGGCCTCGACGATGCAGAGCGCAAGGCGGCGGAGGAGTTCGAACGCACGGGCAAGATCCCGCGCATGAAGACGGAAGGGCGCGAACCGTTCGATTCAAGCTGGGCCAGCTATGGCCTGTCCGGCAAGGCCGGGTATTTGCGCTACCGTAAGGTATACAGCGGCTATGACAGCGTGCTGATATCGAGCAATCGCCAGCCGACGGAAGAGGCCATTGCCTGACGGCGTCCGGCCCCCGATCATCATTGCATGCCTGCCGCCGCCCTGGCTTGCTTGTCGCACTCGCGCACCGTCGCTTTGCATGCGGAAAATGCTTCCAGATAGGTCACGGCAGTCTGCCTCGCTGCGACTTGTTCTGCCGCCTGCTGCGTGAGCTGCAACGGTGTCGTCGGGGGAAGTTTCTCCAGTTTTTTGCTGATGTCTTGCAGAGAATTCTTTTGACGCGCCAGTTCCGCTGCCAGCACGGCCTTGCGCGCGGCGGCGGGCAGGGCCGGATACAGACGGCCATTGCCGGCATTCACACCGCCATCCTCCGTCATCGACAACGACGCGTGCGAGGCGCGAAATTCCAGCGCCAGCTGGCCATCGGCTTGCACGATGACCAGCAGTTCCTCGGTGGCAGTGCCGGCCGGCAGCGGTCGCGTGCGCGTTTCCGGCTTGCCGTCCGGCAGCCAGCGGTACTCGATGTTGACCCGTACCGGCTTGTGCGGGGTGGCCGGCAGGTAGAAACAGCAATTGGCGGCGCTGCCCATATAAGGGTTCAGGGGATCGGTATCGACGGCATTGGCCGGATTGCCGGCATCGCTGACGCCGACCTGGATGGGGCGGGCGCTGTAGTTCAAGGTGCTGACCGCTATCTTTGCTTCACCGGCCCCGGGCCGGTAGTCATGCCGGCCGCGCTCGCCCCGTTCGGCATGGCCTGCCAGCAGCGGACGGCGCTGCATGGACTTGATACCGATGGCAAAGATATGGCTCAGGTAGCCCGTATCCGAGCGGCCATCGCGTGAGTAACTGTCGCCGGGTGTGCGGTACAGGTAGCCGATGTCTGCGATCGCCAGGGCACGCACCTTGCTGTCCTGGGTAAATAATGGTTCGGCCAGGTAGCGGTCCCCGGCGCCCATGACCTTGGCGGAGAGCACGCCTGCCCATGCCCGCTCGCCCGCGAAACGGGGAAAGACGTTGAATTCGCCATCGATGAAGGGTTCGATCTTCAGCACATCCTGTGTCATGCCCGTGACGGGATCGATGACGGAATAAATGCCGGGGAAAGGCGTGTCGGCGGCGAGCGACAGCGCGGGCGTGGCGAAGATGAGGCAGGCTGCGATCACGGCGGGTTTGCTGCGCATGCGAGCTCCAATCATATAGAGAGTGGCTGACGGTGGAATGCCGTCAGGTCGGCGGGATAGAATGCGGCATCGCGATAGCAGCTGTCGTCGATATCGAGCAGGCAGGTGATGGCGGCCGCTTCCCATGACCAGTAGCCTGAAAATGAGGTGTCGCGCTCGTGGCTGCCATAGTAGGGTTCGCGGCGGCTGGCGTCATACCATTTTTCCAGGTAGTCCAGCATCAATGCCGGACGCGCCTGTTTTTCTGCCGCGAATATCTTGAGTGTCTTGAAATAGGGCAGGTGGCGCGTGCATGCTGGCCAGGCGGTCTCCCTGCCATCGACGGAAAATGCCAGCAGGCGTTCGATCAGCCCATCTTTTTCAGGGTTGTTGAAATCGATGACAGGCGCCAGGCGCGGTAGCAAATTGCCCCAACCCAGGAGAATGCCAAGGCAGATCATCCGGTTGACCTGCTCGTAGCCGTTACCAGGCAGGGCGAAGTGGGGAAACCCCTGTTCCACAGCGCCGGCCTGCACGTCAAAAGCCCTGTCATAGCTGGCAAACTCTTCCCAGTACTCCAGTATCGTGGGGTACAGCGCGCGCAGATCGGCTGTCGTATGACCAGCGCTGTAAGCCAGGCTGAGCAGGTCGATGCCATCCCATGCCCGCTGGCGCGTGGCCGTCATGAAGTTTTCTGGCGGGATATTTTGCAGTACTTCAGCAGGCTGTTGCAAGCCTGCCTCCAACATGTCGAAGCACTCGTCCTGGCTGTCTTTGCTTTCAAGGTAAATCGCGTAGGACAGCAGCGGTTCCCTGCGCCTCGCCAAAAAAGTGTGTTCGTCCAGAGTCTGCATGCTTACTCCCGAAAATCCGTGTCATGGCAGGGCTGTTTGCTTTCGACATGTCCGACATCGTCCGCCGCATTCATATCTATGCTGGTATAACGGTTTTCCTCGCGCAGTGCACGCCCATACGCAACGATATCTGTCGGGTAGGCGAAATGATCGATACCGCTGTCATCGAGGTCAAGTAAAAAAATCGTCGCACCCGCTTCAAATGCCCAGTAACCGTAATAGGGAGCGTAGCCTTCGTCCCGGATTCTCAGATGCCCGTCATACCAGCGGGGATGATTTTTCATGGCCGGATACCACTGTCTCAGGTATTTTTGGAGCAGGTCGAGCGTGGCCTTCTCATCTTCCTTATAGAACACTTGCAATAGCGTGCTATAGGGCTTGCCGATGATACAGGTGTCGAGGGCTTGTCCATCCTCCACATACCCGTCAATCAATTGTTCGAACAGGCCATCGCGGCCACGGTGACTGCGTAGCATGTAGATGATGCGTTTAACCGAATGATGGTCGCGCAGAAGGATGGCAATGCTGAGTAGTTGCAGTGTGTCCTGATAGTCGGAAAGAATGGAGAAATCTGGCGCTCCACTGTATTCGTAAGGCCCATAATCTGGAAACTCGAGCGCTGCTTCCTGTTGACAGAATTGATCGACCTTATTCCACTCTTCAAACTTATCCACGATGTCTGCGATGCGCGGCGCCAGTGCAGCGATCGGCACGCCCGCAGTATAGTCGAGCATCCATATCCAGAACGCTTCTAAATATAAAAACTGATGCACTGAAGAATTTTCCAGCGTCGAATCGGCTATTTTTTTGTTTTCAATGCCCCCATTAATTAACGAAAATTGATTTACCCTCGTTTTGTTATAAAGATCTTCGTAGAGAAATTGCTGTCGGCGACGCATGTCGAACGGGGTTGTCATCATTGTTTTTCCGTCGTTCTTTCTGATTGCTGGCGCAGCTCGGCGCTGGGCCAGTCGCTGATTGTGTTAGATGGAAAATGGGCTATTGTTCTTCACTCCAATGCCAGATGGTTTCACCGTATGCAGCATCATCAAAAACAGGCATGATTTGGCCCTGCTCAAAATGGCTGCGGCTGTGTAACTTTGCTGGGGTTTCCCAGAAACCTGTTTGAGGGCAGGGCTGGCCACCCTCGACGCGTCCCTTGCGTATCAGTGGTTCTGTTTCCTGACTGGTGTAGCGGCCTTCTTCCCATAATGTTCGCGCATAGTCGACCAGATCTTTGGGGTAGACCAGATGGTCGATCTGGCTGTCGTCCAGGTCGAGTATAAAGACGGTCGCACCCGCTTCAAAGGCCCAGTAACCGTAATACGCGGCATAGCCTTCCTCGTTGATGTTGAGATGCTCATCGTACCAGCGTGGATGATTTTTCATGGCTGGATACCACTGCTTCAGGTATTTTTGAAGCAGGATCAAGCTAGCTTCCTCATCTTCCTCATGGAATACTCGCAGCAGGGTGTTGTAGGGTTTGTTAATAATGCAGGTGTCCAGGTCTTGAATGTCCTCGACATATGCGCCAATCAATTGCTCGAACAGCCCATCGTGGCCACGGTGGCTGCGCAGCACGTGGATGATGCGTCGCACCGAACGCTGATCGCGCAGCAGGATGGCGATGCTGAGCAGTTGTAGTGTGTCCTCATAGTCGGAAAGGGTGGAAAACTGCGGCGCACCCTCGTATCCATATGGCCCATCTTCTGGAAAATCGAGCGCCGCTTCCTGCTGATAGAGTTGATCGACTTCATTCCATTCTTCAAATTTATCCACGATACCCGTGATGCGCAGCGCCAGTGTCTCGATTGGCTCACCAGCGGTATAGTCGAGCATCCAGATCCAGAATTCTTCTAAATACAAAAACTGGTAAATGACAGTTTGACTTTGTGTCGACTCAGCGATATTTTTTTTGAGAAATTGTCCTTCAAATAATTCGAGTTGGTTTTTTCGCGTGTTATGGTAAATGTCTTCATGGAGAAATTTTTGCCGGCGCCGCGCATTGAATGGACTGGTACTCATTGTTTTCCTGTAAGCTAAACACCGTGGAACGTTAATTTATCTCAGCGCTGACGAATTTCGAGGGAGGCATCCCCATGCTGTCATGGAGGCTACTGTTCCGTACTCCAATACCAAATGGTTTCTCCATATTTAGAATCATCGAAAACTGGCATTCTGTCACCTTGCTCAAAATGGCTACGGCTGTGTAGCTTTGCCGGGGTTTCCCAGAAGCCGGTTTGCGGGCAGGGCTGGCCGCCTTCGACACGGTGGGCACCTGTCACATCTTCCACATCGATACTCGTATATCGATTTTCTTTACGTAACTTGCGCGCATAGTCAACGAGGTCTTTTGGATAGACCAAATGGTCTATGTCACTGTCATCGAAGTCAAAAACAAAAACCATTGCAGCTGCTTCAAATGCCCAATAACCATAATATGGCGCGTAGCCTTCATCGCTGATTCTGAGGTGACCGTTGTACCAGCGAGGATGGTCCTTCATCGCCGGGTACCATTGTTTCAAATATTTCTTGAGTAAATTTCGTGCCGAATTTTCATCATCTTCATAAACTGTCTGCAGCAAGACATCGTACGGTTTGCCAAGTACGCAAGTGTCGATCATGATCGCATCCTCCACATAGGCGCTAATCAGTTCCTCGAACAAGCCATCCTGTCCACGGTGGCTGCTTAGTATGCGTATGATGCGACTGACCGAACGCTGGTCACGCAATAATATAGCGATACTTAATAATTGCAGAGTATCTTCATAATCGGAAAGGTCGCCGAAATTTGGTGCTGCCCGATATTTATACGGGCCATATTCAGGATATTTCGATAATATTTCCTTCTGATGGATTTGATCGACTTCATTCCACTCCACAAACTTGTCCACGATGCCATGCAGGCGTGGTGCGAGGTCCTCTATGGGCATGCCCGCAGTGTAATCCAGTAGCCAAATCCAGAAATTTTCAAGATACAAAAAATTGTAAGCCAGACTGAGATCTGCCGCGGATTCAGCCGATTCCTTATTTTTCTGTTGGACTTGTATCAGGGCAAGCGAATTTTCCAGAGTTTTTTCATACAGTTCCTGGTAAATGAATTGCTGGCGGCGGCGATCATGGAATGGAATGTTTTGCATTTATTTCCCAGGATTTCGTTTGGGGGACTTCGGTTTTTCCTGTTTGTCTTTAGGTTTTTCTTGTCCCGCAGGTTTTTCGGAAGATAATTTTGTCGCTACTTCACGCAAATCTGCTACTCGATCAATTTCCAGATGGTCAAATTCATCAGTTATTCCATGCGTTTTTTTGTGTTTGTCATGTATTTTTATATTGTAATGGTCGTTTGATTTCATCAATTCCCATATGGCTTCCATGTGTTCGAAAATTCCCGGTGCGGCCGTTAATTTAAGTTTCCCTGTAGGATGTGCTGCCGTAACAAATGGATTGGTCAGGGCTGCAGTTCCAAGCATCAGATATACCCAGCGGTTTTTGAAATTGCTGGACGTGACCATTGCAGGATTATTCGTGCTTTTGGTAATCCATTTTTTCCCCATCTGTGTTCCCTTTTTAGGCTCCCCAAGCAACGCCCATAAAGTTAACTGTCGGTCATTTAACGATGCCGGCGCACGCGGGATTTTCCCATTTGCCATATTTTTTTTCAGCCGTCCGTGCAGGCTGTACACGCTTTCAGTAAATTTGGCTTCGATGAAGTGATAGGTAGTCGTGTCGGTCTGCCAGATCGTATCGACGCCTGACAGTGTCACCTTGGCCAGGTCTTCCGGCACCAATTCGGTGGGGCGCTTGTGTTTGCTGTCGGGGCCGACAATGCGTGGATATTTGCTGCGCCATTTACCGTGGATGTTGCCGTGTGGCCAGTCACCTGTTTTCTTGAGCACATGATCCATATGGTAGTAGTCGGCCATATGCTCACCAACCAGTCCCCGCGGCCCAAATTTGATTTCAGACAGCAATTCGCGAATCGGCCGCGACGTATTCTTCACCGGCGCGGTGCCGCCGTCGCTGCTCTGGCGGTGCGATTCGTCCACGGGTTTGTGTTCCTTGCCCTTGCCCGGCGAGTCCCGTTCTTTGGTTTTTGCTTTGGCATCCATGCCCTTGGACTTTTTATCGGCGCTGATCGTGGGCGATTTGAACTGGGCGTTGGCGCTGTGCGGATGCGTGTTGCCTGGCTTGTGATTGTGCCTGGCCGCCGTATTGGCGCCGGTACCGGCTGCGACGGCGATTTTTTTTGCCGCCCATAACGCGTCTTCGCCCAGCATGTCCTCGATCAAGTCCTGCAACGCCTTGGCGCCTTGCGCAATACCGGCTTTGAGCGGGCCGCGCACCGCTTCGACTTGCGGTTTCATGTCGCGCGCCAGATGCTGCAAGTCCGACGGCAGCCACCAATGGCTGGTCGACAGGTAGCCGAGCAATTGCACGCAATTGTCCAGCGCGCTCATCGCCGTGCTGATTGCCAGCTGGGTGTTTTGCGCCCACTGGAAAGTTTTCAGGAATTTGATCGCGGCGCCCTTGCTCTTGCCCAGCATGGCTTCGATCATGACATTGCCGCCAGCGGCCGCCGCGCCTACCTCCTTGCGGTACTTGCGCAAAGGCTTGATGATGGTCTTGAACAGGCTGCCGACTTCCGGAATGCAGCCGAACGCCGCCAACGCCATGTCGACCCAGTCATCGCGGGTCGCGCGCGACACGCCTTTCCTGCCGACGCGGTAGATGATGCCCGAGACATCGCGCACGTCCATCACCTGGTCAACCACGGGGATCAGGGAAATGGCGCCGCCGACGATCATGGCGGCCTTGCCCTGGTCATCCTCAAAGTCGCCGAGGATCAGGTCCTTGAAAAATTCGACAATCTCGTCGACAAAATTCTGGCTCATGGCTTGGGCTCCGGCTTACTGGTTTTTCGGGCCGCCTCCAGCAATGCCGATGCCTGTTTCAGCTGCTGCCTCGCTTGCTGCAAACGGGGTTCCGCTACCAATGGGGGCGCCACCCAGTCGCGCTGGTCTTCGCCATATTCAATGTGATAGGCGCCGGGAGGAATGTTTTCGAGGCGGGCATGGCCCTTGTCGTTGAGCAATCCACTCAGCGACGTGCCATTGGCGAACGTGATTTTGTAGGGCGAGTTCATGACAGGCTCGAGATCGCCATAATGCAGGTTCAGCTCGACTGCCCGGCCCAGGTCGGCCGCATTCGGCATCGCCGGCAAGGTAGGCTGGCTGCTTGCCGGCCCCGTCAATTCCTTCATGCTGGCGTTGAAATCGATTTTTCCGGGGCCGTGCAGCATGATGTTGCCGCCTTCGAGGCGGATGTACGCGCCCTGGGCCGTCATCAGGATGTGCTGTTTGGCCGCCGCCGTGACGCTCTTGGCGGTGCTGCTGACGGTGATCGCCTTGTCCGCCGTCAGCCGTGTCGCATCGGACTGGCTTTGGCTGCTGACCTTGCCGCTGGCCGCATGCAGGCGGATGCCCGTTTCCTGGTTGGGCTTGTCCTTGCTGCTGGCCTTGCCGTAGGTGAACAGGCCGATGCCCTTGCCCAGCGCGTACAGGCTGTTGCCCTGCGCCGCGAAGTTGAGATCGGCGCCAGCCGCCAGACTGCCATTGCCGCCGGCGACCAGCACGGCGCTGGCCGGCGTGGTGGCGGCGATGCCGGACGGGCTGGACAATTGCAGCAGCGGGTCGCCATACGCGCTGGCCTGGCCTTCGCCGCCCGCCGCCTGCTGGCCCTGGCCCGCAGCGGCGGCGCCCTCGGCCGTCGCTCCCAAGACCTCGATGCTGTGCTGCATCTGGGCGAGGGCGGGGAGTTGGGCGGCCTGGGGCGGCGTCTCCGGCTGGTCCGGCGTGGCCGGGGGCTTCGGGGCGGCTGTCCCGGCGGTATCCGGGCTGGCCATCTCGAGCGCGAAATGTTTTTGCGCCTGCTCAGCCAGCGAGGTCTGCAGTTGCAAGCTGTGCGTGAGCTGTTCCAGCGCTTCCTTCGCATCCATGTGACTGCCGCTGGCGTCGCGGCCATGCGCCGACAGCAGCATGCCCGCGCCCGCGCGCAGGGCGGCGCTGTGTTCCGTTTTCAGCTCGGCGCCGAAGCCGGCAGGCGCCAGCCGCTGGTTGTCGCTCTGGTGGCGCAAATGGCCCAGGTTCAGTTCGGCCGTGCCCTGATGGGGGCCGGCGTGGCGCTGCAGGGCCACGCGGCCCTGGCCCGGGCTGTCGTCGAATACCAGCTGGCTGTAGGCGCCGCCGCCGCCCTGGCTCGTTGGCAATGCCTGTGTCTTGATGCCCGACAAGGCGGCCGGATGGGCATGGGCGCCGGCCTGGCCGGGAAACCAGGCCGGCGCGTTGCCCGTCGCCGCGCCCGTGCCCTGGCTGACCTGGTTGTTTTGCGCGTCGGCCTGGCCGCGGCCGTTGTACAGCGTGCCGATGACGACGGGGCGGTCGATATTGCCTTCCAGGAAATCGACGAGCACTTCCTGGCCCACGCGGGGCAGGGCGTTGCTGCCCCAGTTGGCGCCGGCGACGGGCGCCAGCGGCGTGGCCACCCTGACCCAGGTGCCGGCGCTGTCGTCGCCGGGCGCACCCGTGTGGCCGTCGGCGGCCGGGTGCGCCAGCCGGCTATGGCTTTGCGCCCCGCGCTGCCAGTGGAATTGCACTTTGATGCGATGGTCGCGGTCCGTGTGCAGCTGGGCGCCGGCCGGGCCGACGACGATGGCCGTCTGCTGACCCATGATGACGGGGCGCGGATGCAGCAACTGGCCGTGGCCGTTGGCATAGCTGCTGCGGTAGGGGATCTTGCTGCGGATGGCGTCGATGCGGTTGCGGTAGGGCGGGCGTTCGCTGATGGAGTCGCCGACGGCGTGCAGGCTGCCGGCCGCCTCTTCGCCGATCAGCGCGTCGAGCAAGCCCCGGCCGAAGCGCTGCAGCATGCCGCCGCCCAGTTCCGCATCGAGGTTGTTATGCATCAGGTGTACCGTGCGGGTGACGAGGAAGGTCGCTGCGTCGCCGCCACCCGCCGCATCCGTTTGCGCCTGGCCGCTCAGGGTAAACGTGGTGCCGGGCGCCAGGGTGCGCACGGTGCCGGCGCCGGTAAACACTTCCCTGGACGCCGTCAGCGCCTGCAACTGGCGCTCGGCCAGCCGTTGGCCGTGCTCGCGCGACGGGTAGGCATAGGCGCCGGGCGCGTCGCGGCTGACCAGCGCCATCGTTCCGTCATGGGCGCCAGCGGCGCTGATGGGCCGTCCGCCCAGCGCGCGGTAGTCCCAGCTGGACAGTTCGATGCCGTTGGTTTGCTGGCGCAGCTGCATGCGCCAGCGGTCCATCGTGTCTTGCGGCATGACGGCGCCGGGCTGGCTGTAGGCGATGCTGGCCTGGGCGCTGGGCTTGAAGCTGCCGTTGTGATCGGCGATGACGAGGGTGTGGCTGCCCAGGCTGGGGCTGCCCGCGTCGCCCGTGTGTTCGGCATAATAAAACAGGCCTTCCTCGCTCATCAGCCGCTCGGCAAAGGCCCAGTCGCTTTCCTGGTACTGGCTGCAGATGCTGCGTTTCGGATAAGCCGCGCGGTCGAGCAGGTCGAAGCGCCAGGCTGGCGCCAGCATGCCCTGGCCCTGGTAGCGGGTAAAGACGACTTCGAGGATGTCCGGTACCGCCAGGTCCTGGAAGACGCGGCTGTCGCGGCCGTGTGCCAGGAAGGCCGTCCACGGCTGCATGGTCAGGTTGTAGCGGGCAAAGCCGCCGTTCGCCCCCGCCAGTTCGGCCGCGGTGACATGGCCGTGGAAAGGGCGCCAGTTCTCGGCGCCGGCGGCCGTGCGCAATTCCAGCAGGATGGGCTGGCCGATCAGCGACTTGAGAGGAATGGCCGCATCGAGCGACAGGGCGGCGATGTGGAAGACATAGCCCAGTCCCAGTCCTTCCTCGCCGCGCACGCATTCGGCCAGCAGCTTGTCCGGACCCAGCGGCGTGCTCAGCTTCAGCAGGCGCGTGGCCTGGCTGTAGACGTTGGCGACGGGTGCTTCACCGGCTGACGACGACGCGCTTGCTTGGACCAATTCGGACATGGATTGGAACTCCGTGTGGCGAGATGAGTGTGCTTGCAATTAATTCAATGATTTACTTATAAGATTACACCTTAGAAATAGTGATTTAACAAGCGCGATTCAATTGAATCGTGCGCCAGGGCCTGTCGTTCGGTGCCGTGTGGGCTGTTTTCTCCCCATCAGGTAGAGTGCGGATCTTGCCAATTCCACCATTGAGAAAATTGTGCAACAACCGGAGCAAGAATGAATACGATGCAATGCGTGGCCGCTACCGCGCTGTGTGCCAGCCTGTCGCCCGCCATGGCGGCATCTCCCCCGGCCGCACCGCCGTTCCTTGACGTGCTCGTTTCTCAGTACGCCAGTTGCGTCAAGCCTGCCTATCAACAGGCCAAGCTGCTGGTGCAGGACGGGACGGGGCGCTACCAGATCGACGTCAAGGGAGAGGCCTACACGGTCGAATTGCAGGAACGCATGGGCTTTTCGCTGCAGGCGGGCATAGGCGGTCCCGTGGCGGCCGTCGTCAAGCTGGACCGGCCACCGAAGGGACAGTTCGAGGAGCAGGCGCGCTGGCGCGAACGCTGGCTGCGCGACGTGGCCGAACGCAGCGGCGTGGCGCTGGACGAGCGGTCGCTTGCGGGCGGCGCGCGCCTGCTGGCCGTGAACAAGAGCGAGATCAAGGGTAACTATGTGGGGCAGTCCCTGCTGATCGATCCTGCACGGCAGTTGTTCATCGATATGGCGTGGCCGAACACGCTGGACATCTATCGTGGCCCCGACGGCCTGCGGCATGTTCGAGAAGTGCAGGACGACGTCTGGCAGCGCCTGCTGTCTTGCCCGCCGCCTGCGTGACGCTGGCGGCCACCGCATACCCCTACTGCACGCACGCGCATAGACAAATAATAATGATTCTCATTTATAATGCGGGCAATGGGGTAGCGTGGGCTGGCGCCATGGCGCCACGGGCGGTGAAGGAGGGCATGATGGGCAGTGTGTATGGCAACGAGGACGTGATCGCGCACGAGCATCGCGTGCTGATGGGCGAGTATGGCCGCGCGCAGGCGCGCTGCAGTGCGCAATTGGCTGCGCAGGCGGCTCGCATCGCGCAGCTTGAATCGGAATTGATGCGCGCGCGGGCGCAGGTCGTGATCCGCGATACCAGGCTGGCGCTGGCGCGCGACGAACTGGCCGAACTGGCGGCCAGCGTGCCGGGCTTGCCGACGCGTGCCAGGCTGGCGCGCAAGGTCGAGTGGCTCGGTGAGCGCGTGCAAGACCTGATGCGCGAGCTGTTGCGCCTGCAGTGGCTGCCCGCGCCCGTCTTGCAGGCCGACGTGCGCGAAAAAGCCGTGCTGTATGTGGGCAGCTATCTGGAGCAGAATGCGGGCCGACCGGCCGCCGGCGCCAACGTGGCGCAGCTGGTCATCGAGCAGGCGGGCGGGCGCTTCCTGCACCACGCGGGCGGCGACGCTGGCGCCGACGACGTGGCGGCGCTGGAAGCGGGCCTGGTGGCGGCCGACCTGGTGATTTGCCAGACGGGCTGCGTCAGCCACGACGCCTATTGGCGCGTGCATGACCACTGCAAGCGCACGGGCAAGCAGTGCGTGCTGGTGGACCAGCCTCAAGCCATGCATTTCGTGCGCAAGGAAGCGCTGCTCACCTGAACTCTTTTTATCGCTGGCGCTGCAGCGGCCAGAGGCGCCGCACGGTCTGCCGCTGCACCTCTTCCGATTGCAGGCCCAGCGCCGGCTTGACCAGGTCGCTGCGACTGACGATGCCGATCAGGCGCAAGGTCCTGGCGTCGCTGACGACGGGCAGGCGTTCGAGTTCGTGCACGGCCAGGCGGGTCGCCAGGGCGCGGCACGTTTCATCGGCCAGGGCGACGACCGACATGTTCACGCCAAACAGCTCGCCGGCCGTCAGGTCGCCGTTGCCGGGCAGGCGCTCCAGCAGGGTAGGGCGGTCCAGCATGCCGACGAGCGCGCCGTCGCGTGTGACCGGGAAGGCGCGATGGCGCTGCGTCTCGCCGAAATGGCTGGCCAGCACGTCGGCAAGGCGCGCGCCGGCGTCGATGCTGAGCGGCGCTGGCGTCATCACTTCGGCCACGCTATGGCGTTCCATGGGGTCGATGCCGTACTCGCGGTAGATATGGTAGCCGCGGCGGGCGATCTTTTCCGTCAGGATGGAGCGGTGCATGGTGGTCACGGTGAAGGCATAGGCGACTGCCGACGCGGCCATCACGGGCAGCAGCGCATTGACGTCGTGCGTGAGTTCAAACGCGAAGGCCACGGCCATGATGGGCGCGCGCATCATGCCGCCCAGGGTGGCTGCCATGAAGACGAGCGGCCAGATGGCAGGCTCGCTGCCGGGCAGGTAGGGACCCAGCAGGGCGCCCAGGCCGGCGCCCAGCATCAGCAGCGGCGCCAGCACGCCGCCCGAGGTGCCCGAACCGAGGGCCAGCAGCCAGATCACGGCCTTGACGGCCAGCAGCGCGAGCAGCGCACCGGCCGCGATATGGTTGTGCAGCAGGTCGGCGATCACGTCATAGCCCACTCCCAGCGCGCGCGGCTGGAAATAGCCGCCGATGCCCACGGCCAGGCCGCCGATGGCCGGCCACCACATCCAGTGGCATGGCAACCGGTGAAACAGGTCTTCCACGCGGTACAGCGACGTCGACAACAGCCAGGCCAGCGCGCCGCACAGCAAGCCGGCGATCAGGCAAGACAGCAATGCCGATGGCGGCAGCGCCGCGCTATGCAGCGGGAACAGGGGGCCGCTGTCGATCAGCACGGGGCGCAGGAAGCCGGCGATGACGCAGGCAATCGCCACTGGCGCCAGGCTGCGCGGCCTCAATTCAAACAGCAGCAGTTCCACGGCCAGCAGCAGCGCCGCCACGGGCGTGCCAAATACCGCCGTCATGCCTGCCACGGCGCCTGCCACGAGCAGGGTCTTGCGCTCGGCCGCGCTCAGGTGAAAGTGCTGCGCCAGCAGCGAGCCGACGGCGCCGCCCGTCATGATGATCGGCCCTTCGGCGCCGAACGGACCGCCGCTGCCGATGGCGATGGCCGACGCCAGCGGCTTGAGCACGGCCACCTTGGGCGACATCAGGCTTTTCTTGAACAGGATCGCCTCGATGGCTTCGGGAATGCCGTGCCCGCGTATCTGCTCCGTGCCGTAGCGGGCGATCAGTCCGATGACGAGGCCGCCGAGCACGGGCACGACGATGACCCAGATGCCCAGCGCGTGGCCGGCTGGCGACGTGAAGTCGGTCGATAATTTTTGGAAGAAAAACAGGTTGCTGAAGAAGTGGATCGCGCGCAGCAGCACCCAGGCCGTCACGGTGCTCAGTGCGCCGACCACGATGGCGAGACCGGAGATGAGGATCAGCCGCGCCTGGCCATCGAAGTCGCGCCGCGTATCGTATTTATGCATGGCCGTCTCCCGCCAGCTTCGGGATGGTGAACACGCCTTCGAGGGACAGCAATTCTGTGCGGTGCAATTGCGCCAGCTTGGCCAGCATGGCTTCACCGTCGGCCAGCAGGTGGATTTCGACACGGCGCCGGTCGGCGCTGCTGTGACGGCGCTCCACCAGACCCGATGCCTCGCAGCGCGTGACCAGCGCCACGACGCCGTGCGGCTTCGCCTGCAGCCGTTCAGCCAGTTCGCCCACCGTGGCCCAGTCGCGGCCCGGGTATCCCTTGATATGCAGCAGCAGCAGGTATTGCAGCGGCGTGATGCCGTGCGCCTGGATCACGTCGTCGGAGAAGCGCTCGAAACGCCGCATCTGATAGCGAAATTCCGACAGGGTCGTAAAGTCATGTTTGCCAAGTGTGGCGGGAGGGGCAAGGGGCATCGCGGCGGCCTGGTGAGAGAAAGGCGTCAAATATATCACAACGTGATATAAATGGCCGGAAAGCCTTTCCCTGAAAAGTTTATGTTCAGGCGGGGATGCCGATGCCCGCGCCGTATCCGGCCCGCGCCGTTTCGCGCAGCAGGGTGGGTTGCGACAGGTGCTGGATCATGTGGCCGGCGTCGGGCAGCAAGGTCAGTTCGCTGTTGTCCAGCTCATCGTGCAGGCGCGCGGAATGGTGGCTGGCGCTGACGATCGCATCCTCGCGTCCGGCCACGATGGACACGGGCATGCGCAGTTCCGGGTAGTGTTTGCGCAGCACCGCCGCGCTCGGTATCATCATGGCCGTTTCTTCAGCCTCGGCGCGCAACTGGCCGGGACGCAGCATCATCCACGGCGACAGGCGCTTGAAGCTGTCCGGCACTGCCGAGGGCGCGAACGCGCGTTTGACCGACAGGGGCCACATCAGGCGACCCAGCAGGGGCGACACGGTATGGCTGAGCACATCGCCGATGACGGGGATGGCCGGCGTTGCCGTCAGCACATCGAAGCGCACGCTGGGATAGTAGTAGCCGGAAGCGAGCACCATGGCTTGCACCAGGTGCGGGTGCTGCAGGGCCATCGAGATCGCCACCAGGGTGCCCCAGGAGTGCGCCAGCACGACGGCGCGGCTCACGCCCAGCCGCTCCAGCGCAGCGGCCAGCAGCGCGGCCTGGGCGGCCGGTGTCCACAGCGTGCCGCGCGGCCGGCTGCTGTAGCCGAAGCCGGGCCGGTCGAAGGCGATCACGCGGTGCGTGCGCGCCAGCTGCTCGAACAGGCCCGCATGGCGAAAATCCTCCGCGATCACGCCATTCCCATGCAACAGCACGATGACGTGACCTTCGCCCTGGCTCAGGTAGTGCAGGCGTGTGCCGTGCACGTCGAGAAAATGGCCTGCGGGCGGATGCGCGCGCTCCGCCTGCCGGCTGCGGTTGCGGACAAACAGCCACGCGGCGCCCAGGGCCAGCGCGCCCAGGGTCCAGCCCCTACGTGCCTGTGCCCGTGCCGGCGCGCCTTTCGCAACAACGGCGTTCATGTCTTTTTTCATGCTGTGCCCCTGTTAGGGAGTCAGGCATCCATGATGCCCATGGCAGGCCGCCGGCGCGATAGGCGTTCTGCGGTGCCTGGCGTAGGAAAAACGCCCGCTCGCCTTTGCCGCGAGGCGCTGCCCGGCGGGGCTTGAGGCACAATGGGCGCCTTGACTGTTGACGAAAGCGCCCATGCTGTCCCTGCAAATCGGTCCCCTGGCCCTGCCCACGGGCCTCGTCCTGTTATTCGTTGCCCTGTGCGTCGCCTACGGCGCGGCGTGGTGGCTGCGCAGATCCCGCCGGCTGCCGGACGCCAGCCCCCTCGTTTCCGACATGCTGATCGCCGGCCTGCTGGCGGCGCGGCTGGCCTTCGTCCTGCGCTGGCATGAACAGTACCTGGCCGCTCCCTGGTCCATCATCAATATCCGCGATGGCGGCTTTCTGGCGCCGGCCGGCATCGCCGCCGCGCTGGCCATCGCCGCATGGCGTTGCCGGTGTCCCGCCATGGCGGCCATGCGCCGTCCGCTGGCCGTCAGCGTGGCCTCCGGGGCGCTGGCCTGGGGTGCGTTGAGCGCAGGGCTCTCGCTGGCCTACGACAAGCCGACGGCCTTGCCGGCCGTGGCGCTGCAGGCGCTCGATGGCGCGCCCGTGACCCTGGCGGCGCTGGCCGGCGGCAAGCCGCTGGTGGTGAATCTGTGGGCCAGCTGGTGCCCGCCATGCCGGCGCGAGATGCCCGTGCTGGCCGCCGCACAGCAGGCACGTGCCGATATCGTTTTCGTGTATGCGAACCAGCGCGAGGATGCGGCTGCCGCCAGCGCTTTCCTGGACAGGAGCGGCGCCACCCTGCGCAATGTGGTGCTCGACAGCGGGGCGGCGCTGGGCAAGGCGGCCAGTTCCTCGGCCCTGCCCACCACCCTGTTTTATGACGCGCGAGGACGCCTGGTCGACACGCACCTGGGCGAATTGTCCGATGCCTCGCTGGCCAGCAAGCTGCAAAAGATCGCGCCGGCGCCTTGACGCGGCCGCCACCGTTTCTGATAGTATACCCCCCTATAGTATTTATCGAAGTGAAATCATGGGACACACGGCGCACAACAAGACCAAGCTGCTCAATCGCGTGAAGCGTATCCGGGGGCAGGTGGAAGGCCTGGAGCGGGGCCTGGAAGAAGGGCGCGACTGCGGCGAAGTGCTGCAGCTGATCGCCGCCGTGCGCGGCGCCGTCAATGGCCTGATGGCCGAAGTCATCGAAGAACACTTGCGCGAGCACGTGGCCAGTCCCGATATCTCCGGCGACGAGCGGGCCAGGGGCGCCGACGACATCGCGGGCATCCTGCGCACCTACCTCAAATAAGGAGAACGGCATGCAAACGCAATCCCTCGGCGAAGACCTCTCCGCCTGGCAGCACGAACACGTTTTTGACAGCAGCAATGGCAAGGCCGAACGCCGCGCGCGCATCGTCATGTGGATCACCCTGGCCACCATGGCGCTGGAAATCGTCGCCGGCTGGTGGTACAACTCCATGGCCCTGCTGGCCGATGGCTGGCATATGAGTTCGCACGCGCTGGCCATCGGCCTGGCCGCGTTTGCGTATGCTGCCGCGCGCCGCTATGCGCGCGACTCCCGCTTCGCCTTCGGCACGTGGAAGATCGAGGTGCTGGCCGGCTACACGAGCGCCATCCTGCTGCTGGGCGTGGCCGTGCTGATGGTGGCCGCTTCCGTCGAACGCCTGTTCTCGCCGCAATCCATTCACTATCCTCAGGCCATGGCGGTGGCGGCCTTCGGCCTGGTGGTCAACCTCGTGTGCGCGCTGATCCTCGGCGGGCATCACGACCACGACCATCATCATGACCACGGCCATGGGCATGACCATCACGATCACCACGACCACCATGGCCATGGCGAAGACCTGAACATGAAAGCCGCGTACATCCACGTGCTGGCCGATGCCGCCACGTCCGTGCTGGCCATCGTCGCGCTGGCCGGCGCGTGGGCTTACGGCTGGCAGTGGCTCGATCCCGTGATGGGCATCGCGGGCGCCGTGCTGGTGGCCCTGTGGGCGAAAAAGCTGATGCAGGAGACGGGCAAGGTCTTGCTGGACCGCGAGATGGATCACCCCGTGGTGGATGAAATCCGCGAGGCCGTGGAAGTGGAAAGCGCCGGCGACACGCCGCGTATCGTCGACCTGCACGTGTGGCGAGTGGGCAAGCAGCTGTACTCGTGCGCCTTGTCCGTCGTCAGCCGCGACCCCGCGCTGACAGGCGCCGAGCTGCGCGCGCGCATCGGCATCCACGAGGAGATCGTCCACAGCACCATCGAGATTATTCGCCGTCCTTGACAATGATGGTGAAACAAGCCCGCTGATGCGGGGCGTAGGCAGTATAATGTCGGCTTTTACAGCACGCGCTGTTCACCAGACAGAGAATAAAATGAGCACATTACCACCATGCCCGCAATGCAAATCCGAATTCACGTACGAAGACGGCAGCCAGTTGATCTGCCCTGAATGCGCGCATGAATGGTCGGCCACGGCTGGCGAAGCGGTCGAAGAGGGCGCCAAGGTATACCGCGATTCGGCTGGCAACATCCTGCAGGACGGCGACACGGTCAGCGTCATCAAGGACTTGAAATTGAAGGGCGGCGGCGGTGTCGTCAAGATGGGCACCAAGGTCAAGAACATCCGCCTGGTCGACAGCGATCACGATATCGACTGCAAGATCGACGGCTTCGGTTCCATGAGTCTGAAGACGGAATTCGTCAAGAAGGTCTAAAGCTTTTACCCCTAACACGGCGCGCCGGTTTCATTCCTGCGCGCCGTTTTTTTTATTCTGACGCCATGCAAATCGATACCATCCGCCAGCGCCTGCGCGCCTTGGGCGCCAAGCCCCTGCACGAACAGCGCGTGCTGCGCGACTGGATACAGGGGCAGCCGCACGACCAGGGCCGGCGCCGCGCCGAAGATTTTTTGCCCCTGCCCGTGCGCGATGCCCTGCCTGCGCTCGACCTGGAATTGCAGGGCATGCTGAAGCTGCTCAGCACCCATCCGGGGGCCGACGGTTCCGCGCGCCTGCTGGTGGGACTGCACGACGGCCAGACGGTGGAGAGCGTGCTGCTGCCGCGCGACGGCTTGTGCGTATCGAGCCAGGTCGGTTGCGCCGTCGGCTGCCAGTTCTGCATGACGGGCCGCGACGGCTTGATCCGGCAAGTGACCAGCGGAGAAATTGTCGCCCAGGTGGTGCTGGCGCGCACCATGCGTCCCGTGAAAAAAGTCGTCTTCATGGGCATTGGCGAGCCGGCGCATAACCTGAACAATGTGATGGAAGCGATCGAACTGCTGGGCACCGAGGGCAATATCGGCCACAAGAACCTCGTGTTTTCCACGGTGGGCGACCCGCGCGCCTTCGAGCGCCTGCCGCAAGGCAGGGTCAAGCCGGCGCTGGCCCTCTCCTTGCACACGACCAAGCCGGAGTTGCGCGAACAGCTGCTGCCGCGCGCGCCCAGGCTCACTCCGCGCGAACTGGTGGACTTCGGCGAGTCGTATGCGCGCCTGACCGGCTACCCGGTGCAGTATCAATGGACCCTGATGGAAGGCGTCAACGACGGTGACGATGAGATGGATGGCATCGTGGAACTCCTAAAGGGCAAGTACGCGGTGCTGAACATGATCCCGTATAACACCATAGCCGACTTGCCGTTCAAGCGCCCCAGCTGGGAAAAGGCGCGTGCGATTGCCGCCGCCCTGCACGAACGCGGGGTGCTGACCAAATTGCGCGATTCGGCCGGTCAGGACGTGGAGGGCGGCTGCGGGCAGTTAAGGGCGCGCGAAGCGAAGGGCAAGGTCATTCCCATCCGCGCCAGCGTGGCGGCGTAGGTCGGATTAGCGGGAACCGCGTAATCCGACATTGCGAGGCCAATAATGGTGCCGGATCACACCCCGCCCAGCAAATCGTTTTCATTCAATATCGCAAACGCTATCTCGGGGTGCGCGGCCAGGCAGCGGCGCACGGCGGCGGGAATGGCGGCGCGCGTCTTGCGGCACAGGCCGGGCCGCTCCAGCAGGCGGATCTGGAAGCCGCGCACGGTGCGCACTTCGCCGCTGCCCGGTGTAATCTGCAATTCCACGCCCAGGTTTTTCTGCAACAGCAGCTGCAGCTTCCGCAACTGCGCATGGGTGGCGATACCCTCGATGTGCGCCAGCAGGCGCTTTTCTTCCGTCAGGTTCAGGCGCAGGATGGACAGGTCCGCCTGCGCATCGTCGAGCAGGCGCTCGCGCTCGCAGTCGCACAACTGCGGCGGACACTCCTTGCGGACTTCAAAGTCGACGATACGCATGTACGGCTTCCAATGGCAACCCCGGATGTCAAGTATCATCCGCCATCTGGCGCATGTCAATCAGCGCGGGCTGACGATCAGGCGGCATGAGCGGCCTTCCGTCGAGACGAAGTGGGCGGTCCCATGCTGGCACACAATCGTGCGCCGCCTTGACCGCGTGTCTTGGCGCGCGTGCCGCCCTGTGTTGTAATGTTGATCATCCCGACTGAGCACGCAAGGCCATGAGAACCCGCATCAAGATTTGCTGCATCGCTTCCATCGACGAAGCACAACTGGCCATTGCCGCCGGCGCCGACGCACTGGGCTTGGTGGCGGCCATGCCGTCCGGCCCCGGCCCGATTCCCGACGCGCGCATCGCGCAGATCGCCGCCTGGACGCCGCCGCCCGTGGCCACGTTCCTGCTGACGTCCGAGACGACGGCGCAAGCCATCGCCGAACACGTGCGCGCCACGCAGCCATCGACCGTGCAGATCGTCGGCCATATCGACCCATGCGAGGTCGAGGAACTGGCGGGCTTGCTGCCGCACGTGCGGCGCGTGCAGGTGATCCACGTGGAGGGGCCCGAGGCTTTGGCGTTGATCCCCGCCTACGCGCCCCACGTCCATGCTTTCCTGCTCGACTCGGGGCGTCCCGGCGCGGCGGTGCCGGAACTGGGCGGCACGGGCCGCACGCACGACTGGTCCGTCAGTGCTCGCTTCGTGCGCGCCAGCCCCCGTCCCGTTTTTCTGGCCGGCGGCCTCGATGCGAACAATGTGATGGAAGCGCTGCGCCAGGTGCGCCCCTACGGCATCGACCTGTGCTCGCGCGTGCGCACGGATGGCCAGCTCGACGTCATGAAGCTGGCCTTGCTGATGGCGGCCGTGCGCGACGTGGATGCGGCGCTGTATGCGGAGGGTTAAGCGGCCGGCAGGCTGGCCATTTCGCGCACGAATGCTTCCGTAAACGCGGCCACCATGCCGCTGGCCGCGCGCGGCAAGATCAGGCCCACGACGGAGTGCGACTCCTCGTCCGGCAGCGCGATAAAACGTACGCCCGGCGGCGCCACCAGGCGCATGCTGTCCGGGACGATGGCGATGCCCATGTTGGCCTCGATGAGGTTCAGCTGCGACGTCTTGCGCGACAGGGCGCGCGCCGCCTTCGGGAAGAAGCCCTGCGCCAGGCACAGGCCCGCCACCAGGTAGCTGAGGCCTCCCCGGTCCTTGTGCGGGATCGAGACGAACGCTTCGTCGCGCAGGGCGGCTATCGTCGTGCGCTCCAGCGCGGCCAGCGGCGACATCGCCGACACGGCCACCACCAGCTTTTCCGCAAACAGTTCGCGCACGACGATGTTGGCATGCTTGCGCAGGGTGGGCAGGCGCACGAGGCCCAGATCGGCGCGGCCTTCCTCGATGTCGGCCGCCTGGTTTTCCGACGATCCCTTTGACACATCGAGCGAAACGCCGGGGAACTGCGCCAGCAGGCGGTTCAGCACGGCGCCGATGGCGGGCGTCAGGGTAACGGAGCTTGAATGCAGCAGGCGGATGATGCCTTGCGCGCCTTGTCCCACGTGGCGCGTCTGGCGCACGGTTTCTTCGATGTCGTCGAGGATGCGTTTGGCCCGTTCATAAAAGACCTGTCCTGCGGGCGTGAGCTCGATATGGCGTGCGTCGCGCGTCAGCAGCAGGGCTTGCACCTCGCCTTCCAGCTCCTTGATTTGCCGGCTCAGGGCCGACTGCGCGATGTACAGCTTTTCCGCCGCGCGCGAATAGCTGCCCGCATCGACGACTTCGACAAAGTAGCGGAACTGTCTGATGGAAATCAATCGTATGCCTTTTCGAGATCGGAGACTGCCTGATTTGATATTGGCCCGGCCCCGCCGTTCGCGGTACAGTGGCCTCGTCTGCTGTCACTGCAAAGGAAAGACCATGCTGGAATTGATCGGGGTGCTGGGACTGCTCGTCAGTATTATCGTAAAACTGATTTTCGTCCAGATTGGCGGTAGCGGTAGCGGCAAAGAAGATTAATATGCCAGGGTCGCGACGTAGGGTGCGGGCAGGGGCAAGGCATGCGAGCGGCAAGCCGGTGCTGCCCCATCCCATTCCACCAATTGTAAACCTGCCCACTTGAGCGCCGCCTCGCGCGCCGTCCACGCTTGCGCCAGCGCCAATGGGCGCTGCTCGGCGGGGCAGGCGGCTAGTGCTTCGGCCACCTGCGGCCCCAGATAATCGCGCGCCAGAATGAACCAGTCGGGGATGTCCTGTACCCGCATCACGTCGATGCCGACAGGGCCATGCAAGCCGATGGCGGCCAGCGAGATTCCCTCATCATGGCTGAACGACAGTCCCGCAACGCCGCCGGGAAACAGCAGGTGGGGAGGGGCGCCCGGCGTCGACTCCACCGAGATGGTCTCGATATCCAGCTTCAGCCACTGTGCGACGGCCTCGCGCGCGGCATCGCGGATGCGTAACCGGGCCTCCAAGCGCGGCAGCACGGCGGCGATGCCGATCACCAGCACGCCATCCCCCAACCGGAGCACCGTAAAAGCCATCAACTGCGATCAGCTACGCAGCGGCGCGGCCGGGCAGCCCGCCCAGTTGCTGCCGGCGGGGATATGTTCGCCCTTCATCACCAGGGTCAACGGTCCCAGGCGCGCATTGTCGCCCACCTTGGCGCTGTACAGCACGGAGCTGCGCGGGCCCATGTAGACGCGCTGGCCGATCTCCACGTGGTCGATCTTCATCACCCGGTCTTCGAACAGATGCGTCTGTGGACAGGTCAGCGCGTTCAATTCGCTGTAATCGCCGATGTGCACGCAGTCGAATTCCGTGATGTCCGTCGTGTCCATGTAGACGCCGCGGCCGATCTTGCAGCCCATCAGGCGGAAAGCCAGCGGCAGCCACGGCGTGCCGCGCAGGTAGCGCATGAAGTTGGGCACGGCGATGCCTTCGTACAGATTGGTCACGCCTTCCGAAATCCACACGAACGGCGTCCACATGGGCGCCGCGTGCTTGCGGTAGCGTCCCAGCAGCAGCCATTTGAACAGCACGACCACCAAAAAATTGCCGATGCCGTAGGCCAGGCCGGCAATGGCCAGGTCGCCCACCACTTCGCCCCAGCGCCCAGCGCCCGCGATCGGCATCACGTCCAGCACCAGGGTATAGCCGACGGCGATCACCACGGCGTGCGGCGCGACGATGCGGAACGCTTCGATCAGGCTGCGGCCCAGGCGGCGCAACAGCGACGGCTTGAAGGTCAGGTGTTCGGCAAAGCCGCTGACCTGTTCGCGCGCGGGCAAGTGCATGGGCGGAGAGCCGAGCCAGGTGTCGCCGCTGTGCATCTGTTCATTGCGGGGCGCATGCGTGTGCACGCCGATCAGCACGTGTTCGGGCAGTACGGTGCCGTCCGGGATATAGCTGCCGTTGCCGACAAAGCTGCGGTGCGAGATGACGGTGGGACGCATGGTCATCCAGCCGCCGTCGATCTGCTCGTCGCCCAGCATGACGGCGTCGGCGATGAAGGTGTCGTCGCCCAGGGTCAGCATGTCGGGCACGACGCCCAGGGCCGTGGAAATCTCGGCGCCCTTGCCGACCTTGGCGCCCAGCAGGCGGTACCAGTACGGCGCGTACACGGTGGCGTAAATGCCATGCAGGACGTTCAGGCTCGATTCCTGGATATGGCTGACCAGCCATTTGGCGCAATATATATTGCTGTGCACGGGCGAGCTGCCCGGCTTCAAGCGGGGCAGCGCGCCCCAGCGGATGGCGGCCGACAGCAGGGCCGTCAGCACGATCAGCACGGCGCTGGCGGGGAAGGCCAGCAGGAAGTAGCGGGCCAGCTGGGTCGTCACGTCGCGTCCCTGCAGCCACGGCATCATTTCGCGCTCGTCGAACCAGTCGATCAGCACGAAGCTGGGGAAGACGGGCATGAAGAACAGCACGGCGATGAGGACCATGCCGAAGCAGAAGAACACGGTTTCGCCCGTCAGGCGCAGGCGCGAGACGGCGGGGCGTGGCGGCTGGCTGGCAGGGTCGAACGCGCCAACGTCGCGCGCGGGAGAGCCTGTGTACACGCGCCCGGCCGGTACCGCCGCGCCATCGGCCAGCGCCGATTGACCTTCCAGGTGGCCGAAGGCGCCCACTGTGGTATTGCCTTCCATGATCGCGTAAGAGCTGATGCAGGCGTCGTTGCCGATGCTGATCTGGCCCAGCAACAAACGGCCCCGTTCGACCCGGGCGTTTTCAAAGTTGACGGCATTGCCCACGCTGACGTTGTCGCCGATGGACAGCAGGTCGGGCGCGCGCAGGGTCATCGAGCCGATGACGACTTCCTTGCCCACTTTCGCGCCCAGCGCGCGCAGCCACCAGCTATTGAGCGACGAGCCGCTGAGCAGGTAGGCGGGCGCCGATTCGACCAGGCGGTCGGCCAGCCACCAGCGGTAGTAGGTGACGCCCCACAGCGGATAGCTGCCCGGCTTCAAACGTCCGGCGATCAGCCACTTGCCGGCAATCGCAATGGCAAATTCGGCCAGGGTCGCCAACAGGAAGACGGCGATCGAGGCGGCGATGGCGCGCGGCACGGTGTCGCCCGTGTCGCCCGTGAAGAAGTGATAGGTGAAGAACGGCGCCATCCACTGCGCCATGCGCAGGGTGACGAGGCCAGGCACGGCCGCCGCCTGCGCCGCGCCGCAGATCCAGCGCTTCCACGTCGATGGCGGCGTCCATTCCGCTTCCGGTGTGGCCAGCGCGGGTGCTTCGTTCAGCACGGCGGCGATCTTGCCGATCTGCCGGTTCTGGTAAATGTCGCGCACCGTCATGTGGGCGTAGGCCGGATCGGCGCGCAGGGCGGAGGCCAGGCGTGCGGCCAGGAAGGAATGGCCACCGAGGTCGCTGAAAAAGTCCAGCTGGCGCAAGATGGCCTGGCCCGGGAACAGCTTGGCCAGCGCCGCGAACAGGGCCGCTTCGGCCGGCGTTTCCGGTACGTCCGATTCACCCGCTTCGCCAGGCGGCGGCGCGGACAGGGGCATGGCCTTCAGCGCCTTCCGGTCGATCTTGCCGGAGGTGAGGCGCGGCATCAGCGGCAGCAATTCAAAACGGCCCGGCACCATATATGGCGGCAAGTGCAGGTTCAAGGCCGCGCGCAGGGTTTTCGCGGCCAGGGCCTCGGCCGGCGCCTCGTCGCTGCCGACGATGTAGGCCACCAGCTGGTCGATGCCGTCATCCTTGCGCAGCAGGACGGCCACCGTGCCCACGCCCGTTTGCTGCGCCAGCACGGCTTCGATCTCTCCCAGCTCCACGCGGAAGCCGCGAATCTTCACCTGGTCGTCGGCGCGGCCCAGGCACAGCACCTGGCCATCAGGATCGATGCGCGCCAGGTCGCCCGTGCGGTACAGGCGCGCATCGTCGGGCCCCGTGCTCCAGGGATTGGGCAGGAATTTTTCCACCGTCAGGTCGGGCCGGCCCAGGTAGCCCTCGGCCAGGCCGGGACCGATGATGCACAGCTCACCCGTCTCGCCGCGCGCCAGCAAAGTCAAGGGATGGTTTTCCCCCGGCTCGGCCACCTGCAGCACCAGCAAGCCGTAGTTGGGCAGCGGCGTGCCGATGGTCACAGGCTCGCCGGGGCGCAGGCGCGCCAGGCTGCACGAGACGGTCGCTTCCGTGGGACCATAGGTGTTGAACATGGCGCGGCCCGGGCGCGACCAGCGCTCGACGAGCGACTCCGGACACATCTCGCCGCCCAGGTTGATCAGGCGCAGGCTCGGTACTTCCTCGGCGAACAGGGCCAGCAAGGTTGGTACGGCGTGCAGCACCGTCACGTGGTTGTCGGCCAGCGCGCGCGGCAGCGCTTCCGGGTCGCCCGAAATCTCCTTGGGCCCCAGCCACAGGGTGGCGCCCACCAGGTAGGCGATCCAGATTTCCTCGAACGACATGTCGAAGGCGACGGAAAAGCCCTGGTAGACGGTGTCGGACTGCGCCACTTCCAGCACGGCGTTTTCGCTGCGCAGGAAGTGGCAGATGCTGCGCTGGTTGATCAATATGCCCTTCGGCTTGCCCGTGGAGCCGGATGTGTAGATCACGTACGCCGGGTGTTCGGGCAGCACGGCGCCGCGCGCGGGCAGCTGTTCGCCCGGCGTGGCGGGGGCCAGCAGGCTTTCCGCCGTCCATACGGGGCGGCCGATGCCTGCCTCGGCCAGGCGCGGCGCGAATTGGGCGCAGCTGACGACACCAAAACCGTTCGCGTCATCGAGGCACACCTGCAGGCGCTCGACGGGCGTGTCTTCGTCGACGGGCAGCCAGGCGGCGCCCGCCTTGGCGATGGCCGCCTGCATCAGCAGCAAATGGGCGCCGCGCGGCAGCCACAGTCCCACGATGTCGCCGGGCTTGACGCCGGCCGCCACCAGGCGTGACGCGGCCAGGCCCGCCTGGGCATCGAGCTGCGCATAGGTGGTGCGGCGCGCGCCGTCGATCAGGGCGATTTGCTCGGGGCAGCGGCGGGCCGTCGCTTCCAGCAGGTCGGCCAGCACTTCCTCGCGCAGCAGATCCGGTCGCGGCGGGCCGTACAGGATGTCGGCGTGGGTGGAAGGGAGGCCTGGACTGACTGCGGTGAAATCGTTCATGGATGACGCTTATCTGTAATGCGGAGTGAGGAATCAGATGGGCTGCGCGTGGTGCGCGGCACAGTTGATACATTACAGCACGCAAGACATTTCAGCGTTGCAGAACGGGGAATTTTGTGAAGCTTTCAGCAATTATGTGGCTGCAGGCTCAATTGCCATGATTACGGAATGTAAAACGGGGAAACATGGCGCCGATTTGCGCCAGAACAGGCGCCGATGGATAGCCGTGCAGGGGGCGGCCGGACAGCGCCGCGTCCAGGCAGCCTTCGGCGCGGAACTGCTGCAGCACGTAGTTGTCGACGCCTTTGGCGGCCAGGGCGCTGGCCAGGGCCAGCAGCTGTTCGTCCGGCAGCAAGTCCGGGTGGACGGTGGTGCGGCACTCGTAGGCGACGCCGCTGGCAAGGATGGCGTCCAGGCAGGCGCGCGCGGGGTCGCCGCTGCCGGCCACGCGGGTCACATGACGATAGTCGGCAAACGGTGCCTTGATGTCGAAGCCCACCCAGTCGACCAGGGGCAGCACTTCCTGCAGGCGCTGCGGATAGATGCAGGCCGTGTGCAGGCCGATGCCGAACCCCAGTGTCTTGACGTCCTGCATGGCGCGCCCCAGCGCCGGGTCCATGCAGGCTTCGCCGCCGCTGAAGACGACGGCGTCGACCAGGCCCGCTCTGCGGCGCAGCCAGGTCAAGACGTCTTGCCAGGGCATGGCGCCTTCCGGCGTGCGCGCCTGCAAGTGCGGATTGTGGCAATAGCCGCAACGCCAGGGGCAGCCCTGCACGAACACCACGGCCGCCAGCTTGCCCGGATAGTCGGTGGCGGAAAAGGGCGTCAGGCCGCCCACTTTCAACTCAGCCATGGCAGGCGGGCTGGCCCACGCGGGCGCTCGCTTCCGTAAAATACTGGCGCTCGTGGAATTCGCCCTGCTTGCCGATATTGAACGAGGCGACGGGGCGGTGGTAGCCCATCACGCGGGTCCAGATTTCGCAGCGCTGGCGTTCCGTATCGAGCAGGGTGATGGCGGGAGTGAAGTGGGGACGTGCATTCATGGCGTTTCCTTGAGTGGGTGAGCGAGATCGGACTGCTTGCGGGCGATCAGTTCCGCGTCGCAGGTGGGACAGAATTCATGTTTGCCGGCCAGGTAGCCGTGGCGCGGGCAGATGGAAAACGTGGGCGTGACGGTGATGTAGGGCAGCGAGAAGCGGCTCAGCGCGCGTTTTACCAGCTCGCGGCACGCATTCGCATCCGACAGCGCTTCCGTCATGTACAGGTGCAGCACCGTGCCGCCCGTGTATTTGCGCTGCAGCGCATCCTGCAATTCCAGCGCCTCGAACGGGTCGTCCGTATGGCCGACGGGCAGCTGCGACGAATTCGTGTAATACGGATTGTCGACGGTGCCCGCCTGCAGGATGGCGGGATAGCGCTTGCGGTCTTCGCGGGCGAAGCGGTAGGTCGTGCCTTCGGCCGGTGTCGCTTCCAGGTTGTACATGTGGCCCGTCTCTTCCTGGAATCGCACCATGCGGGCGCGCACGTGGTCGAGCAGGCGCACGGCCAGCGCATGGCCTTCCGGTGTCGTGATGTCGTAGGCGTCGCCGCTGAAATTGCGGATCATCTCGTTGATGCCGTTGACGCCCAGGGTGGAAAAGTGATTGCGCAAGGTGCCCAGGTAGCGCTTCGTGTACGGGAACAGACCCTGCTGCATCAGTTCCTCGATGGTGCGGCGCTTGACTTCCAGGCTGGTCTTGCCCAGTTCCAGCAGGCGGTCCAGGTCGGCCATCAAGGCTGGCTCGTCGCCGCGCCACAAGTGGCCCAGGCGCGCGCAGTTGATGGTGACCACGCCCAGGGAACCCGTCTGCTCGGCGGAACCGAACAGGCCATTGCCCCGTTTGAGCAGTTCGCGCAGGTCCAGCTGCAAGCGGCAGCACATGGAACGTATCATGTTCGGCTTGAGTTCCGAATTGATGAAATTCTGGAAGTAGGGCAGGCCATAGCGCGCCGTCATCTCGAACAGGCGCTCCGCGTTGTCGCTGTGCCAGTCGAAATCCTCGGTGATGTTGTAGGTGGGGATGGGGAAAGTGAAGACCCGGCCCTTGGCGTCGCCCGCCATCATGATTTCGATATAGGCGCGGTTGATCATGTCCATTTCCGTCTGCAGCTCGCCATAGCTGAAGTCCATTTCCTGGCCGGCGATGACGGGAATCTGCTCGCGCAAATCGTCCGGGCAGACCCAGTCGAAGGTGAGGTTGGTGAACGGCGTCTGCGTGCCCCAGCGCGATGGCACGTTGAGGTTGAAGATCAGCTCCTGCATGTACTGGCGCACGTCCTCGTAGCGCAGGCTGTCCTTGCGGATGTAGGGCGCCATATAGGTGTCGAAGGAACTGAACGCCTGCGCGCCGGCCCACTCGTTTTGCAAAGTACCGAGGAAATTGACGATCTGGCCGATGGCGCTCGACATGTGTTTCGGCGGGCCCGATTCGATCTTGCCCGGTACGCCATTCAAGCCTTCGTGCAGCAAGGTGCGCAGCGACCAGCCGGCGCAATAGCCGGCCAGCATGTCGAGGTCGTGGATGTGCAGCGCCGCTTCGCGGTGCGCCGCGCCCACTTCCGGCGGATACACCTGGTCCAGCCAGTAATTGGCGATGACCTTGCCCGACACATTGAGTATCAGGCCCCCCAGCGAGTAGCCCTGGTTGGCGTTGGCGTTGACACGCCAGTCGCGCCGGTCCAGGTATTCATTGATGGACGCGGCGACATCGACCTGGCCGCGTGATGGAAGAACTGCATTCGTCGTCATGAAACCTCCAATAAACACAACATGCGGTGTTTTTATGGAGATTAATCACTAAATATAGTGGCGTCAAAGGGCGCGTGCAGTTGCGTGGCGAATCCTTGATGCAGGTGAAAAAAGCGTCCCCGTTTACTTTTTCGCGCGGCCCTGGCGCAGGAGGAAGCCGCTCAGGCCAAGGTAAGCGGCGCCGCAGACGGCGATGCTGACGACGGAGGCGGGCAGCACGTGCGCCCAGATTTCCCGCGCCGAGAAGGTGCTCCAGCTGGCCACGCGCGCGTCGAACGTCACGTAGTTCGCCAGCAGCCAGTAGACGGCCAGCAGGCCTGTGCAGATGGCGGCCTGGCGCAGCACGGGCATGGCGCGGCGCGCGAAGACGGCTTGCAGGAACAGCAGCAGCACGCCGGCCCAGACGCCCAGCGCCTCGGGCGACAGCACGGAGAGCGCCTCGGCGTCGTAGCCTTGCGCGGGGGCGGCCCACTGCACTTGCAGCACGGTGAGGAACAGGGTGAGCAAAAAAATCAGCAGCGGTTTGCGGGGCATGGCGGCAATCGGTGAGGGAGAAAAGTGGGGCATTTTACAGCCAGGTCAAGCAAGTTGAACGCGCGCCAGCCATGCATGCATTCCTTCACCTGCGTCAAGGACTGGGCGGTATGGGCGGGGCTATAGTCTGCACCCTGAGCCGCTACAGGACTGTGAACACCATGATGCTTGAATCAACCACCGCCACCCGCGTGGCCGGACCGCTGGAACTGGTCTGCCCCGCCGGCAGCCTGCCTGCCTTGAAGGCGGCCATCGACAACGGCGCCGACACCGTCTACCTGGGTTTTCGCGACGCCACCAATGCGCGCAATTTCGCCGGCCTCAATTTCGACGAGAAGGCCATCGCCGAGGGCGTGCGCTACGCCCATCAATACGGACGCAAGGTGCTGCTGGCGCTGAATACCTATCCGCAGCCGCACAACTGGGCCGTGTGGCGCAGCGCCATCGACCGCGCCGCGCAGGCCGGCATCGACGCCATGATCGTGGCCGATCCGGGCCTGATGGCCTACGCGGCCCAGCACCACCCGCAACTGCGTTTGCACCTGTCCGTGCAGGGCTCGGCCACCAACTACGAAGCGATCAATTTTTACCATGAGCACTTCGGCATCGCCCGCGCCGTGCTGCCGCGCGTGCTGTCGATGGCGCAGGTCGAGCAACTGATCGCCAAGACGGAAGTCGAGATCGAGGTCTTCGGCTTCGGCAGCCTGTGCGTGATGGTCGAAGGGCGCTGCGCGCTGTCGTCGTATGCGACGGGCGAGGCGCCGAACACCCACGGCGTGTGCTCGCCGGCGAAATCCGTGCGCTGGCTGGAAACGCCGAACGGTCTCGAATCGCGCCTGAACGGCGTGCTGATCGACCGCTACGCACCGGGCGAAAACGCCAGCTATCCCACCCTGTGCAAGGGACGTTTCGAAGTCAACGACGAAGAGTATTACGCCATCGAGGAGCCGGCCAGCCTGAACACGCTGGCGCTGCTGCCGCAGCTGATCGCCATGGGCGTGCGCGCCGTGAAGATCGAAGGACGCCAGCGCAGCCCCGCCTACGTGGCGCAGGTGACGCGCGTGTGGCGCGAAGCGATCGACGCCTGCCGCGACGGCAATGCGCGCTACGCCGTCAAGCCGGCCTGGATGGCGTCCATGGACAAGCTGGCCGAAGGCCAGCAGCACACCTTGGGTGCCTACCATAGATCTTGGAAATAAAGGATGAACATGCTGAAGCTTTCTTTGGGGCCCTTGCTCTACTACTGGCCGCGCGCCACCGTTTTCGAGTTTTACCAGCAGATCGCCACCACGGCCGTCGATATCGTCTACCTGGGCGAAACTGTCTGCTCGCGCCGGCATGAAGTACGCCTGGCCGACTGGCTCGATATCGCCGACATGCTGGCCGCCGCCGGCAAGGAAGTGGTGCTGTCGACGCAGGCGCTGATCGAGGCGGGCGCGGAACTGGCGACCCTGCGCCGCATCACGGGCAATGGCCGCTACGGCATCGAGGCCAACGACATGGGCGCCGTGCACTGCATGGAAAAGGGCACGCCCTTCGTCGCCGGTCCCCATCTGAACCTGTTCAATGGTCCCAGCCTGCAATTGCTGGCGCGTCTGGGTGCGCGGCGCTGGGTGATGCCGCTGGAAATGGGACAGACGGCGCTGGCCGAGATGCAGCGCCAGAAACCGGAAGGGCTGGAGACGGAAGTTTTTGCCTACGGCCGCATGCCGCTGGCGTTTTCCGCGCGCTGCTTCACGGCGCGCAACCGCAACCTGCCGAAGGACGATTGCGGCTACAGCTGCCTGGAAGAACCGGACGGCCTGCTGCTGCGCACGCGCGACGAAGTGCCGTTCCTTGTGCTCAACGGCACGCAGACGCAGTCGGCCCTCGTTTACAACCTGGTGCGCGAGCTCGACGCCATGCGCGATATGGGCGTATCCGTGGCGCGCATCAGCCCGCAAGCCATGCATACGGAACAAGTCATCGCCATCTTCGACCGCGCCCGCCGCGGCCAGGTCAGCGGCATCGGCGCCCAGGCCCAGCTGGCCGCTTGCCAGCCGGCCGGCGCCTGCGACGGCTACTGGCACGGCCAGCCCGGCATGGAACAGCACCAGCACGCCGCCCATTGAACGCATCGAAAGGAAGCACATGCAAGATCAACTGGAAAGATTGCCCGTCCCGGCCAAGCCTCCCATGAGCAAGCCGGCCGTATCGTACCGGCTGCCCGAACCGCTGGCCGAATTGCTGTCCAAGCTGCCGCCGTATCCCGCCTCGTGGCTGTTCGTGCAAGGCTTGAACCGCCTGCTGGCGCCGCAATTGCCCGACGACGTGCGCTGCAGCCTGGAAGGGCGCAGTCTTCGCTTGCGCCTGCTGGACGCGGGCATCGCCTTCGATTTCGAGTGGCAGGGAACGGTGTTCGTGGCCGAGCGCTATGTCGACGTGCCGGACCTGTGCATCGCCGCCAGCGTGCATGACTTGATGCTGCTGGCGCGGCGCCAGGAAGACCCGGACACCCTGTTCTTCAGCCGCCGTTTGAGCCTGGAAGGCGATACGGAACTGGGCTTGCTGTTCAAGAATACGCTCGACGCCATCGAGTTGCCGCCGTTCGACCTGCAGGCGCTGGGACCGCGCCGCGTGCTGGCGCATCTGCGCGACCGTGGCGCGCGGGGAGGGTAAGCGGGAAGGTGGCGGCGCGCAGTGGCGGCACTCAATGGCGGCAGTGGCCGCAGGCGCCGCTGCATGAGGCCAGCTGTTCTTCATCCGTCGCTTCGCCCATGAAGCCGGCGTCGTTGACGGCGGCCAGCAGGCGTTCCTGCGTGGCCAGCTTTTCGTCGAATTGCACCGTGGCGCCGTGGCGCGCCAGCGAGACGCAGACGGTGGCCACGCCCGTGACGGCTTCGAGCGCGCCCGTCAGCCTGTCGGCGCAGCCTTCGTGATCCATTCCAATAATATTCAAGCGCGCTGTCTGCATGGGTTCCTCTTGTTTTTCAGATAAAAAAACAGCGTAGGCGAGGGGCGTGCATGCCGTCCAGGGCAGCACGCAGGATTTATTTTCTATTTGCGGTTTTATTGATCTGGATTAATTCCGACCCCTGCTGTCCAGCCTGGAAGCGCTGTTGTTTTGTACACAGTTTCCATATTCGAGTCGACAAGCGTGCTCTGCTGCGTGATACTGTCATTCTGATAAGAACGCTGATGAAAGCGCTGGAAAGGAGGGTCCATGCAGCGCCGCCCCCTGCTCAAGCTTGCCGCCCTGTGGCCGTTGGGCGCCGCCGCCGCCGGCAAGTCGTCGCCGCTGCCGCTCGTGTATCCGCGCCACCAGGCGATTGATGATCCGCAACAAGGCTATGTGACGGCCTTGCTGCAACAGGCGCTGGCCCGTTCGGGCCAGGCCTATGCCTTGCGCCGCTCCGCGCTGCGCTGCGCATGGTGCAGACGCGCGCCATGCAGGAAATCGCCACGGCGTCCGGCAGCGTCGATGTCGTCTGGACCATGACGAGCCGCGCGCGCGAAACGCAATTGCTGCCGGTGCGCATCCCCATCGACCGCGGCCTGATCGGCTGGCGAGTGGCCCTGATCCACGCGCGCCAGCCGCAACTGCTGCGCGACGTGCGCAGCATCGCCGCACTGGCGCGGCTGTCGGCCGGCCAGATGCGCGACTGGCCCGACTCCGTCATCCTGCAGGCGAATGGCTTGCGCCTCGATACTTCGAGCACCTACGAAGGCCTGTTCCAGCAGCTGGCGGCGGGGCGCATCGACTACTTTCCCCGCTCCGTGATCGAGGCGCAAAGCGAGTTGGCCAGCCATGCGCCATTGCCGCTGGCGCTGGACACCCACCTGGTCATCCGCTATCCGGCCGCGCTGTACTTTTTTGTCGGCAAGCACCGGCCGGAACTGGCGCGCCACATTGAAATCGGACTGGAAACCATGCTGGCCGATGGCAGTTTCGCGCAGCTGTTCCAGCGCCATTTCGGCCGCCTCGCGCAGGGCCTGAAGCTGTCCCATCGGTACGTGCTGGAATTGGCCAATCCCGACTTGCCGGAAGAGACGCCGCTGCTGCGCAAGGCACTTTGGTACCGTCCAAAACATTACTAATAGTTTTATTGATCAGTGTCAAACAAGCGCTTCAATCGTGCGTACGATGTTTGATGAAACGCAAGGCGAGTTCAACAGAACACCTGTTGACACTTGTAAAATTTTCACCGAACATAATTCCACGTTGCAACATTTTGCAAGCACAAGCTGCCATGGCAATTGTCGTGCAGGACCCGTGCGCCCGTTCAAAAGCCAGCCGCCGCCAGCCGCCGAACGCTCTGTTCCCTTGTAACCATCCGTTATCTTTTCGAAGGTTTGCCCATGCTCGAGTCGATCACGTCGGTATTGCACCAAGTGCCGGAACTGGCCCTGTTCCTGGCGCTGGCGTTGGGCTATGCGGTAGGGCAGATACGCTTCGGTCCCATCCAGCTGGGCGGCGTATGCGGCACCCTGATCGCCGCGCTGCTGATCGGCCAGCTGGGCATCACCCTGGACGCCAGCGTCAAGAACGTCTTCTTCATGCTGTTCATCTTTGCCCTCGGCTATGCGGGCGGTCCCCAGTTCTTTGCCAACCTCAACGCCAAGGGCTTGCGCCTGGGCTTGCTGTGCCTGATCGAAGTGGTGGTGGTGCTGGCGCTGGTGCTGCTGGCCACGCGTTTCCTGGGCCTGGACCAGGGCACGGCGGCCGGCATGATGGCGGGCGCGGCGACGGAATCGGCCGTCGTCGGCACGGCCACGGACGCCATCTCGAAGCTGGCGCTGCCGGCCGCCCGCATCGCCGAGCTGCAAGCCAACGTCGTCACCGCGTATTCCATCACGTACATCTTTGGCTTGATCGCCATCGTCATCGCCACCAGCCAGATTTTTCCGCTCCTGCTGCGCGTCAACCTGCGCGAGGAAGCCGATAAATTGTGGGAAAAGATGGGCGGCGCGCAAACCGATGGCGACGGCGTGCAGGCCACGCCGGAAATGGTGGGCCGCGCCTATCGCATCAGCCGGGGCGCGGGACGCCGCCTCGATGCCTTGCAGCATATTTTTGCGGGCCGCGCCAGCATCACGCGCGTGCGCCGGCATGGCAAGGTCTTGCCGCTGGAACCGGCATTGCGCCTGCGCAATAACGACGAAGTGCTGGTGATCGGCCACCGTCCCGCGCTGGTGGCGGCCGAAGCCATCCTGGGCGAGGAATTTGCCGACACGACGGGCTTGAACATGGCCGTCTCCGCCGTCGAAGTGGTGCTGCAGCAAGCCGCGCTGGTGGGCCAGCCCTTGCGCCAGCTGGCCTTGCCCACCGGCGTGCACGTGGCGGCCGTCGTCCGCGGCGAGCACAGCATGCCACCCTTGCCCGACCTGGCCCTGCAGCGCGACGACGTGCTGCGCCTGTACGGCACGACGGATGGGCGCGAACTGAACACGGCGCTGGCCGCCATCGGCAAGCGCGTGCCCACGGGCGACCGCAGCAATATCGTCTACGCCAGCATCGGCATCGTGCTCGGCGTGTATATCGGCGGCTTTAGCGCCAGGCTGGGCGGCATTCCGTTTTCGCTCGGTACGGGCGGCGGCGCCTTGCTCACTGGCCTCGTGTTCGGCTGGTACCAGGCGAGAAAACCTGGCATGCCGGGCATCCACCCCAGCGCGCTCGACATGATGAAGGATATCGGCCTTGCCACCTTCATCGCCTGCGTGGGCCTGGCGTCGGGACCGCAGGCGATCGAGCTGGTGCGCCAGTACGGCCTGTCGCTGCCGCTGATGGGCGTGTTGATCGCCGTCGTTCCCGCCTCGCTGTCCCTGCTGGTGGGCCACTTTTTCCTCAAGCTGGAAGCGCCAGTGCTCCTGGGCGCCATCGCCGGCCAGCAGTGCAGCACGCCGGCCCTGTCCGCCGTGCAGAACGCGGCCGGCAATTCCACGCCCTTGCTCGGCTACACGATTACGTATGCCATCTCGAACGTGGTGCTGCCCCTCTTGGGGCCGCTGATCGTGGCCCTGGCCGGCTCCGTCCACGCGTGAAGCACGCAAGAGCACAGGCAGTAAAGAATTCCTTCAACATGAAAGGCGGTCCGCATGGAATGGTTGCATGAGTTATTCAAGAAGTCGCCTGAAATTGCCTTGTTTCTCTCCCTGGCAGCGGGTTATTACATCGGCAAGATCAAGTTCGGCTCGTTTCAGCTGGGCGGGGTCGCCGGTTCACTGCTGGTGGCGGTACTCGTCAGCCAGGTGGGCGTCGCCATCGATCCTGGCGTCAAGTCGGTGCTGTTCGCGCTGTTCATTTACGCGGTCGGCTATGAAAGCGGGCCGCAATTCTTCAATTCGCTGGGGCGCCAGTCCGTGCGCGAAATCATCCTGGCCGTCGTGCTGGCCGTGACGTCGCTGATTACGGTGGTCATCCTGGCCAAGGTCTTTAGCCTGGACAAGGGCCTGGCGGCCGGCGTGGCGGCGGGCGGCTTGACGCAGTCGGCCATCATCGGCACGGCCGGCGACGCGATCACCAAGCTGGGCCTGGCGGCCGAGGAAGTGGCGCGCTTGCAGGGCAACGTGGCCGTCGGCTATGCCGTGACGTATGTGTTTGGCTCGTTTGGCGCCATCATCGTCTGCGTCAACATCTTGCCAAAGCTCATGGGGCGTACCATCCGCGAAGATGCGATCAAGGCGGAAACGGCGCTGCAAGCGGGCGTGCAGGTGCTGGGACCTGGCCAGACGCCGGCCGCGCCTGACTTGATCGGCCGCATCTACGACGTGGGCCCCGGTGCCGGGCGCTCCGTGGAAGAGATCGAAAGCGCCAATCCGAACACGGCCATCACCATCGAGCGCGTGAAACGCAATGGCCAGATCATCGACGTCAGCCCGGACCTGGTGCTGGCGGCCGACGATATCGTGCTGCTGGTGGGCCGGCGCGAAGCCATGCTCAGCGTCTCTTCCCAGCTGGGCAAGGAATTGCTTGCCGTCGAAGGCATGGAACTGGTGATGCAGCGCCGCGACATGGTGCTGACCAACAAGGCTTACCACAACAAGACGGTGGGCGAAATCCGCAGCGCGACGGCGCCGGGCGTGCGTCACGGCATCTTTGTCGTGCAGCTGAGCCGCATGGGCAAGATACTGCCCATGCAGGCGGAAACCGTCGTGCAGACGGGCGACGTGGTGACCATCTACGGCGCCGAGCAGGACGTGAAGCGCGTGGCGGCCGAAGTGGGCTATATGATCGTGCCGAGCGCCAAGACGGACTTCGTCTACATGGGTGCCGGCCTCGTCGTCGGCCTTCTGGTGGGCTTGCTGGTGGCGCGTATCGGCTCGATTCCGCTGACCCTGGGCAGCGGCGGCGGCGTTCTGCTGTCGGGCCTGGTATTCGGCTGGTTCCGTGCCAAGCGCCAGACGTTCGGCTACATGCCCAGCGGCGCCGTGCAAATCCTCAAGGACCTGGGTCTGGCCGGCTTTGTTGCCGTCGTCGGCCTCACGTCCGGCCTGCAAGCCGTGCAAACCGTGCGCGAACATGGCCTGACCCTGTTTGGCGTCGGCGTGGTGGTGACCATCCTGCCGATGATTCTGACCATGCTGATCGGCCGCTACATCTTGCGTTATGACAACGTGGCCGTGTTTGCTGGCGCCTTGTCCGGCTCGCGCAGCGCCAATCCCGCGTTCGGCGAAGTGCTGAACGCGGCGCAAAACTCGATTCCCACCGTACCGTTTGCCATCACGTATGCCTTGGCCAACGTTTTCCTGACCTTGCTGGGGCCGCTGATCGTGGCCTTCGTCTGAGTCTGCAAGAACCCTGCACATTGTCTGTCAATAAGGAGTAGCAAAAATGGATTTCAGTAACCCAAGCAAACTCGCCCTGTTGAGCCCATTCGAATTGAAGGATGCGCTGATCCAGACGGCCAAGCAAAGCAACCGTTTGATGCTCAATGCGGGCCGCGGCAACCCGAATTTCCTGGCCACCACGCCACGTCACGGCTTCTTCCAGTTCGGCCAGTTCGCCATGACGGAAGCGGAACGTTCCTATGTGTACATGGACGACGTGGGCGGTTTCCCCACGCGCGACGGCATCGAGGCGCGTTTTGAAATCTTCGTGCGCAAGCATGAAGGCAACCCGGGTGTGCATTTCATCGAGGCGGCCGTGTCGTATGTGCGCGACCAGCTGGGCTTGAGCGCGGGCGACTTCCTCTACGAGATGTGCGAAGCCATCCTCGGCTGCAACTATCCCGTGCCGGACCGCATGCTGCGCCTGTCCGAGAAAATCGTCGGCCAGTATATCCACCGTGAAATGGTGGGCGACCATCCCTTCGTCGGCAACTTCGACATGTACGCCGTCGAAGGCGGCACGGCCGCCATGACGTATCTGTTCGCCAGCCTGAAATCGAACCACATCATCCAGGAAGGCGACACGATCGCCCTGGGCATGCCGATCTTCACGCCGTACATCGAAATTCCACAGCTGAACGACTACAAGCTGAACACCGTGCACATCGATGCGCCGCAATCGAACAACTGGCAATTCACCAAGAAGGAGCTGGACAAGCTGCTGGACCCGAAAGTCAAGGCCTTCTTCCTCGTCAACCCAAGCAACCCGCCATCCGTCAAGATTGATGACGAGACCCTGGAATACATCGCCAAGATCATCAAGAAGCGCCCGGACCTGATCATTTTGACCGATGATGTGTACGGCACCTTTGCCGACAATTTCGTCTCGCTGTTCGCCATTTGCCCGTTCAACACCATCCTCGTGTATTCGTTCTCGAAATACTTCGGCGCGACGGGCTGGCGCATGGGCGTGGTGGCCACGCATGAAGACAATGTGCTCGACGCCAAGATTGCCAAGTTGCCGGAAACTATCAAGAAGCAGCTCGATGCGCGCTATCACTCGATCACGACGGAGCCGCGCGCGCTGAAATTCATCGACCGCCTGGTGGCCGACAGCCGCACCGTGGCGCTGAACCACACGGCCGGCCTGTCCACGCCCGTGCAGGCGCAGATGACCTTGTTCTCCCTGTTCTCGCTGATGGATGAAGAGCAAAAGTACAAGCAGTCGATGAAGCGCATCGTGCTGCGCCGCAAGGAAGCGCTGTACCGCGAACTGGGCTTGCCGATGGTGCACGACGCCAATTCCGTGCGCTACTACCATCTGCTGGACATGGAGTCCCTGGCCGCGCAAATGCATGGCGTGGAGTTTTCGCAGTGGCTGCTGAAAAAGCTCAAACCGAACGAAGCGCTGTTCCGCCTGGCCGAGGAAACGGGCGTCATCCTGTTGCCGGGCCGCGGCTTCGGCACCACGCACCCGTCCGGCCGCGTATCGCTGGCCAACCTGAACGAATACGACTACGCCAACATCGGCCGCGCCATCCGCAACATGGCGTCCGAGTTCTTTGCCGTGTTTGAAAAGGAAAAAGAGAAGGGTGGCAAGAAAGCGAAGAAATAATTAGTTTGGTAAAGGCTTGACCGCAACGGGCGTCCCGCAAGAGGCGCCCGTTTTCATGTGCCAGTCCCGGTAACCAATAGTGCAGGCTGGAATGGACATCCATAGATATAATTGCTATTGTGAAAGTATAAACATGGCAACCCCGTGCTTTCCCCTCATTCATTGACTGGACGCTACATGGGCAGATTGCAAGGACACTTATCATTATTGCTGGCCAGCGCGCTGGGCGCGGCCATGCCCGCCGCGGCGGAACCGCTGACCTTTAACGAAGCGCTGCAACAAGCGGCCAAGGCTTCGGGCACGGTGCAGGGCGCCGCGCTCGACGTGCGCGCAAAAACACTGAAGGCGGAAGCCTTGTCGAATATCGACGGCCCGTCCGTGGACTTGACGGCGTTTCGCGGCCGTTTGTCGACGGATTTGAATATCGATACGAGCGGCCTGTCGGGCATCGTGGGCGGCATCGAATCCGTGCTGCCGGCGATACCCGGCTTGCCCACGCCGCATATTCCCAATTCCCTGAACCGTGAAGTGGTGACGGATTTGACGTCGTTCGGCTTGCTGGGCATGTGGCCCATCTACACGGGCGGGCGCCTGGACGCCGTCAAGGGCCTCGCATCGAGCCTGACCCTGGCCGCGCAAGCGGAGCGCACGGAAGCGGAAGAGCAGCTGGCCACCCTGGTGGCCCAGCGCTATTTCCAGTTGCTGCTGGCAAAAAGAGTGGTGGCCGTGCGGGCCGAAGTGACGGCTGGCGTGACGCAGCACCAGCGCGACGCGGCCAGGCTGGAAAAGGGCGGCCTGATTTCGCGGGCGGAACGCCTGCGCGCCGACGTGGCCCTGGACAGCGCTCGCAGCGACGAAGCGCAGGCCCGCAGCGACGAGGAAATCGCCCAGGTGGCGCTCGACCGCTTGCTTGCCGTCAACACGCAAGTGCTGCCCAGCACGCCGCTGTTCGTCAACAGCTTGCCGGTCGGTACCTTGCAATCGTTCATCAGTACGGGCATGCGCGAAAACGCTAACTGGAAAAAGATCGACAGCAAGCGCGTGCAGGCCGAGCAAGCCTTGAAGCTGCACGGCAAGGAATACGCGCCCACCGTGTTTGCCATCGGTAACTACAATTTGAACCGAGGCAATGAAAAGCTCGTGCGCTCGAACTGGGCCATCGGCCTGGTCGTGTCCGTGCCGCTCGTGCACCGCATCAATACGGGCAAGATGATCGCCGCCGCCAAGCTGGACCAGGAGCGGGTGGAGGTGGTGGCGCGCCAGGCCGAGCGCGACATTCCCACCCTGATCGAAAAGAACTGGCGCGCGCTGGAAAACGCCCGCATCCAGTATCTGTCAACGGCCTCGTCGGTGGAACTGGCGCGCGAAAATATCCGCCTGCAAACGGTGGCCTTCCAGCAAGGGCAAGTGACGTCGCTGGAAGTGGTCGACGCGCGCCTGAACCTGGCCAAGGTCGAAACCCAGCGCGCGCAGACTGCCTATAACTATGTGATGGGGCTGGCGCAATTGCTTGAAGCGACGGGCGAGACGCAGCGCCTGGGCAGCCTGGCCGCCGCGGCCGATATCCAATTACCTGTGGACAAATAATAATGAGTACCTCCAAAAAACCGTTGGCCATCGGCGCCGTCGCCCTCGTCATCCTTGTCTTGGCTTTCGTTGGCTGGGGCTTGTACCAGGCATTCCAGCCGCAGCGCCTGCCATTGCAGGGGCAGATGGATGCGCAGGAAGTCAATGTCTCGTCGAAAGTGCCGGGGCGGGTTGGCGAGCTGTACGTCAAGCTGGGACAGACCGTGCCGAAAGGCCAGATATTGTTCCAGCTGACGAGTCCGGAAGTGGATGCGAAGATCGCGCAAGCGACGGCGGCCACGCAAGCGGCCGACGCCGTGGCGCAAAAGGCGCAAGCCGGTGCGCGTCCGGAAGAAGTCGCAGCCGCCAAAGCCAACTGGGAGCGGGCCCAGACGGGGGCGACCATCGCCAAGACGACGTACACCCGCGTCAACAATATGTACGAGCAAGGCGTGATCGCCCTGCAGAAACGCGACGAGGCGCAAGCCCAATGGCGCGCCGCCGACCAGCTGGCGCAGGCTGCCCGCGCGCAATATGACATGGCGCAAAAGGGCGCCCGTCCGGAAGACAAGACGGCCGCCGCCGCCCAGGCGCGCCAGGTGGGCGCCGTGCTGACGGAAGCGCAGATCGCCCTGGCCGAAACGAAGATCGCCGCGCCTGTGGCGGGGCAGGTCAGCAAGATCCAGATACAGCCGGGCGAACTGGCGCCGCAAGGTTTCCCCGTGATCACCCTGGTGAACCTCGACGACGCCTGGGCCGTGCTGCAAGTGCGTGAAGATGAAATGGCCGCGTTTGCCATGGGCAGTACGCACACGGCCAATGTGCCGGCGCTGAAACAGCAGGTCAGCTTCAAGGTCAGTTCCGTGGCCGTGCTGCCGGACTTCGCCACGTGGCGCGCGGCACGTCCGGGTGGCACGGATTTGCGCACATTTGAAATCCGCTTGCGTCCCGCCATCAAGGTCGAGGGTTTGCGCCCGGGCATGTCGGTCGTCTTTCCACCGCTCTGATACTAGATGAACGAAGCGGATAAAGAGCCGGTTTCAGCGCTGGCACGCGAGTGGCGGCGTTTGCGCGGCGACTTCTGGGACTTTGGCATGCTCAGCTGGATTCCGGTCGTGCTATGCGGCATGTTGTGGCTGGTGTTTTCCGCCGGCATTGCGCGCGACTTGCCCATCGTCGTCATCGATAACGATAATTCCACCTTGTCGCGCCAGCTCACGCGCTGGCTCGACGCCTCGCCCGGCATTGAGGTGGCGGCGAAAGTGGCGTCCAGCGACGAAGCCTTGCATCGCCTGCGCGAGCGCACGGCGTTCGGCTATTTGCTGATCCCGAACGATTTCGAGCAGAAACTGCTGGGCGGCCGCCAAGCCACCGTGCAATGGCTGTACAACGCGCAATTTTCCTCGCACGCGGGCGCCTTGCTGCGTGACGTGCGCACGGTCAGCACGACCTTGTCGGCCGGCATCGAGATGACGGCGCGGGTGAAAAAGGGCATGCCGGGCGTGCAGGCTGCCGCCCAGTTCGAACCGATACGCACGACCTTGAACAGTTTATACAACGAAAATACCAGCTATGAAGCGTTCCTGACCCTGGCCCTGATGCCGGCCATGCTGCAGATTTTCATCGTCGTCGCCGTCGTCACGAGCATAGGACGCGAGTTGCGCGACGGCACGGTGCCGCAATGGCTGGCTACGGCCAAGGGCAGCTGGCTGCGCGCCATCGGCGCCAAGCTGCTGTTTCCCCTCATCGCCTACTGCGCGCTGGCGCTGCTGTACTTGCTGTTCTTCAGCCTGGCGCGGGGCTGGGCCGTGGCGGGCAGCTTGCCGGCCTTACTACTGAGCATGCTGCTGCTGGTGCTGGCCTACTGCGGCCTGGCCACCTTGCTGATCGGCGCCACCTTGTCCCTGCGTCTGGCCCTGTCGGGCGCGGCCTTCATCACGGCGCCGGCCTTCGCGTTTGCGGGCCAGGCCTTTCCCTTGATGGCCATGCCGGCACCGGCCCGCGCCTGGGCGGAAGCCTTGCCGCTCACGCATTATCTGCAGCTGCAAACGAAATACTGGCTGGCCGGCGCGCCGTGGCGTTATGGCGTGCAGGAAATGCTGATCCTGGCGGGCTTTGCCATCGGCTGCGGCGCCGTGGGCGTGTTCCTGCTGGCGCGCCGCGCAAATGCGCCTGCCGCCTGGGGGCGCGCATGATGTGGCAATCCTTCCTCTCCACCTGGCGCGCCATGCTGACGGACAAGGGCGCACTGACCTTGCTGTTCATCGGCGGCATCATCTATTCCTTCTTTTACCCCTTGCCGTACTCGACGGAAATCGTCCAGCGCGTGCCCGTGGCCGTCGTCGACCAGGACCGCAGCGCCATGTCGCGCCAGCTGACGCGCTTTGCCATGGCCCACCCGTCGCTCCAAGTCGTGGCCGTCACGCCGGACCTGCCCGTCGCGCAGGACTTGCTATGGCGCGACGAGGTCATGGGCGTGCTGATCATTCCCGACGGCTTGCAGACGGACGTGCTGGCCGGCCGCGCCGCCCACGCGCAAGTGGCGGGCAACGGCTTGTATCTGATGCTCAACAAGGTGGCCTTGAATGGCCTGGCCGAAGTGGTGGGCACCGTGTCGGCCGGTATCGAACTCAAGCGTTTGGGCGCGGGCACGCCATCGACCGTGCAGGCCAACCAGCAGCGCTCGCCCATCGCCTTCGATGCCGTGCCCCTGTTTAACGTCAAGGAAGGCTATGGCGCCTATGTCGTGCCGGGCGTGGCCACCTTGATCGTGCAGCAAACTTTGCTGATCGGCATGACCATGCTGTTCGGCACCTGGTACCAGCACAAGAGTTTCCCCGTGGCGGGAAAGCGCACGGCGGGCGGCTATGCGGGCATGCTGCTGGCGTTTGCCTGCGTGGCGTTCCTTAACTGCTGCTATTTCTTCGGCTTCGTCTTCTGGTTCCAGGATTATCCCCGTGGCGGCAACTTCGGCGGCATGCTCTTGCTGCTGGTGCTGTTTTCGCTGGCGGAAGCGGCCTTCGGCATGCTGCTGGGCATGCTGTTCCGCACGCGCGAACGGGGCACGCAGCTGATGATTGCCACCTCGATGCCCGTGCTGTTCCTGGCGGGGCTGACCTGGCCCGTTTCGTCCATGCCTGTCGTGCTGCAATGGCTGCGCTGGCTGCTGCCATCGACGGCCGGCATCCAGGGCTTTGTCGCGCTCAACCAGATGGGCGCCTCGCTGTATGAAATCCGCCATGAAGTGGCGGGCTTGCTGGCCTTGCTGGTAGCGTGCGTGGCGCTGGGCTGGTGGCGCTGGCGCGCCGAGGCGCCAGCGCCCATCGTCCAGCAAGGATGAGCATGCAGCCGGGGAAAGAGCTGGAGCCCCAACTGCCTGTATCGTTAGCGACGGGAGCCATCAGGCTTTCCGTAATGCCGCCAGCAGCAACTGGCAAAAACCGTCGCGCACAGGGTCGGGCAGGTTGTCATTGGCCCGCAGCAGGCTGTCGACGCGGGGCAGCGGTGCCAGCCGTTCCAGTGCCGCGTGCCGGTGCACGCCCTGGCCCAGGTTGCGTGCATTGACCACCGCCATGCCCAGGCCGGCGGCAACCGCGGTCAGCATGCCCGCCACCGATGGGCATTCCAGGCCCACACTCCAGGCCATGCCGGCCTGGCCCAGCTTTTCCTCGGCCAGCCGGCGGTAAAAGCAGTGCGGCCCGTAGGTGATCAGCTTGACGGTCTCTCCCGGCAAAGCCTGCTCTGCCGTGGCAGCGCACCAATGCAGCGCTTCTTTCCATAACAGCGTGTCGCCCGGTGCCGCCTTGCCGGCAAAATCCTGGTGCAAAATCACATCGAGCACGCCGTCGGCAAAGCGTTCGCGCAATACCTGGCTTTGCTCCACCACCAGCTGCACGTCCACCTTGGGGTGGTGATGCGAGAACTGCGACAGCACCGCGCACACGTCCGCCAATGAAATCTGCTCCGTCACGCCGATGCGCAGCCGGCCTTGCATTGCCGATGGCGAAAAATGGGCGACGGCGTCATCGTGGGCGTCGAGTATGTTGAGCGCATGCCGCAGCAGCACGGCTCCCTGGTCGGTCGTGGCAAACAGCCCGCCGCTGCGCACCAGCAGCTGGCAATCGAGCTGCTGCTCCAGCCGCTTGATTTTCCAGCTGACGGCCGACTGGCTCAGATGAAGCAGGCTGGCGGCTTGGCTCATGCTGCCGGTATGTACCACGGCCCTGAACACACGCAGGGCGTCAACGGATAGACGTAAATTCATGGGCTATGACAAAAGTTGGATTGATGGTTAAAAGAATGTCGCTGGCGTCATGTTCAGTCTAGCCTTAGCCTGCAGGTTCTGCAAACAAAAGGACATCTGATGACGAGTCAAGAACCGCTGTTGAATGGCCACGCCCTGATCCACGGCCAGCGTATCGCCACCGGTATCCATGGCGCAGGCACGCCGCTGGTGCTGGTGCATGGCACGCCGGCGCACAGCATTATCTGGCGCGAACTGGTGCCGCTGTTCGTCGATGCCGGTTTCCACGTGCACCTGTATGACTTGCTGGGCTTTGGACGATCCGAGCGGCCCGTCGAGGCCGATACCTCCGTAGCGGCGCAGGTGACCTTGCTGGCGGCCTTGCTCGACCACTGGCAACTGCCGACCACCCATGTGTTCGGCCACGATATCGGCGGCGCCATTGCGCTGCGCCTGGCGTTCGACCACGCGGCGCGCCTGCGCAGCTTGAGCATCGCCGACGCGCCCAGCTACGATTCCTGGCCATCGCCCACCTGGAAGCATCTGCGCGATGACTTCGCCCGGTATGCTTTGACGCCGGCCAACGAGCATCGCGCCACGATGGCGCGCCAGTTGGGCATGGCCGTTTTTCACAAGGACAGGATGCAGGGCGAGCTTTTGCGATGTTACCTGGAGCCGCTGTGCGGCGTGGTGGGGCAGCCCTCGTTTTACCAGCACCAGGTGGCGCACTATAACGCCTGCCATACGATGGACTTTGCCGAAAAACTGCCGCAGTTAACCTTGCCGGTACAGGTATTATGGGGCCGGCAGGACGAGTGGCAGCCGGTGGCTTATGGCCATCGCCTGCAGCGCGATATTCCCGGCGCCACCTTGCACCTGTTTGACGAGGCCGGGCACTTCCTGATGGAAGATGCGCCAGCGGCCGTCGCGGCACAAGTGATCGCGTTTATTCATCAGCTGGAGAGGAGAAAACCATGATATTGATCGGAATGCTCGATTCGCCTTACGTCAGGCGCGTTGCCATCGGCATGAAAGTGCTGGGTCTGGAACATGAACACCGGCCCTTGTCGGTGTTTTCCGATTTCGACCAGGTACAAGCCATCAATCCTGCCGTCAAAGTGCCGACCCTGGTCACCGGCGACGGCCAGGTGCTGATGGACTCGACCCTGATCCTCGCGTATCTGGAGGAGCTGGCCGCGCATGCTCCCCGCATCAGGCCTGAGCCGGAGCCTGCACGCCTGCGCGCGCTGTGCCAGACCAGCTATGCTTTGGCGGCCTGCGACAAAGCCGTGCAGATCGTCTATGAGCGGCGCTTGCGCCCGCAGGAAAAACAGCATCAGCCCTGGCTGGACCGCGTCCAGCTGCAGTTGCATGAGGCGTGGCGGCAGCTGGAAGCGTCACTGCGCGAAGAGGCGCCGGACTGCCTGAGTATTGCCGGCATCACCATTGCGGTGGCCTGGAGTTTCGCTCAGCAGATGGTACCCGACGTGATGGCGGCCGGCGACTATCCGGCCGTGGCCGTGCTGACGGCGCTGGCCGAGCGGCAGCCGGTGTTTCTGGCTACGCCGATGGCGGGCTAATCCGCTTTCATCCGAACCGGTATTTGCAGGCGGCTTGTGCAATAATTTCATTTCCTTAACGGAAGAGTATTGCCATGCCGTCTTTTAATCTGTTCCAGCGCCTGTCCCAGGCCCCCACCAAGCCCAAGTCCGCGCCCGTTGCGCGGCAGTTCGACGTGGCGGACCTGTACCAAGGCCCCATCGCGCTGGGAGCGGAAGGCGAGACGCAGGCGCGGCCCTTCGATGAAAAGCTGCGCCAGGCGTATTTCTGGATCGTCAATCACGCCATCATCAGTCCCCATTACGACATCGAGTACAACGATGGCCCGTCGCAGACGTATTCCGTGGGCGACAGCCGCCGCACCCTGAATCTGCCGTCGGCGCAAAGCTATTCCAGTTTCATCCTGCTGCCGCTGCTGACGTTTGCCACGCGCCGCAAATGCCTGTTCGTCGGCGGACCGGGGCGGGGCAAGACGGCCAGCGCCTTGCTGATGGGCGTGCTGGCCGGCTCCACCGTCAAGGAAGTCAAACGGGCCATGCAGCATGGACACCCGCAGATGACGGTGGCCGATTTGCTGGGCAATCCGCTGCCCGCCGACCTGGTCAACGCGCAAAGCATGGACGATATCCGCATCGCCTGGCGCGCCTGGCTGGGCATGCGCGTGAAAATCGTCGATGAATACAACCGCATTCCCACGCGCACGCAAAGCGCGCTGCTCACCGTCATGGGCGACAATTACGCGGAAGTGCTGAACCATATTTATGAGTGCCCGGAAGCGGCCTGGTATCTGACGGCCAACGACGACCAGGGCGGCGGCACCTACCAGGTGATCGAAGCGCTGCGCGACCGGGTCGACGTGACGGTGCAGGCGCTGGCTTTCAATCCCCGCTTTTTAAATGAACTGCTGCTGCGCGTGGAAGAAAACGTGCGCCCCGAAGAGCTGGTACCGCCCGATATCATCTTCACGGAAGGCGAAGTGGACCAGATCGGCGAGGCGATCCGCCAGGTGGGCATCCCCGACGCCGTGCGCCGCCGTCTGGAATTTTTCGCCAGCCAGTTCGAGCTGTTCGAGACGGCCGGCGGCCAGTTCGAATACATGACCAAGGATACGGCCCGTTTGGCCGGCGCCGACCGGGGGCAGGCGCAGGCGGCCGACAATGGGCGCGACCGCCTAAAGGACCTCGGCTGCCAGACCCTGAACGGCATCTCCGTGCGCACCCTGATGGCGCTCATGATCTACGCCAAGGCCATGGCGTATTTCCGCGGCAATGGCGAAGTGGAGCTGGAAGACTTGCGCCAGGTGCTGCCATTCGTCCTGCATAACAAGCTGCAGCCGGACCTGGATGCGCCATTTTTCGCGCTGCCGGAAAACGCCGCCTACCGCAGCGACAGACTGGGCTGGCTGCGCCGTTTGTTCGATCTGTCGAACGATGAATTCAACCGCCTGGACCTGGACCGCGACGATCCTGTCGGCGTGCTGTCGGCCGAATTCGACCTGGGCCTCGATGGCGTCAGCGAACGCGAGACCCTGGCGCGTTTGAACCGCATCGAAAAGCTGATCGCCGAACGCACGAAGGGGAGAAAACTGTACGGTCCTCTGTACGACGATCTGTTGAAACTCAAGTATCTGCACCAGCGCTATACCAACTACCGCAGCTGGCTGCGTTCGCAATGAGCGTCCTGCATTGTCAAGGCTTCCTGGAAGCGCTGGCCCTGCTCAATGGCGAAGCGAGCGACCTGTGCGCCAGCTACGAGTTGCAGCGCCTGCCCGATGCGCCCGATCTCGCCACGGCGCTGGGCTTGCGCGTGGAAGATTATGCCTTGCACGTCATCGCACCCGCCCGCGACTTGCCGGCAGCCCTGTGGCACATCAAGGTGGCGCCGTGCGGGCGTACGCAGCTGGAACAGGTATGCCAGCGCTGGTTTTTCTCGTCGCGGCACATGCAGGCGGCGCCACCGGGGCGCTTTCGCGCGCAGCTGGCGGCCGCCTTCCTGGAATCGCTCGACGACGCGCTCGGTGGATTTTCTCTGCACGCCGTGACGATGACGCCACCAATGTGGTACGCGATCCACTGGGACGAGATCGCGTTCGAGCGCGATGGCGAACGCTATCTGCTGCACTTTTCGCATAGCGACTGACGGGCCGCGATGATTTCTCCTGCTTTTGCCTCGATACTCGCCAGCGGCCGCGCCCAGTTCAATGCGCGCGCGGCGGAAGCGCGCCGGCGTTTTCCCTCGCTCGACATGGCCGCCTTCGGCGCCTTCTTGCACGACGGCGTCGATCCGCTGGTGCAGGCCGTGGCAGCCGCCGCGCCCGAGCGCGTGGGCGGCGTCACCCTGGCCGCCTACGACATGGCCCTGGAACTGGTGGGCCATGGCCTGGCCGGCCCGGCCGCGAAAAATGCCTTCTTGAATACCGTGTGGCGCGAACTGGCGCCGCAATTTTCGCGGCTGCTGGCGACGGCCCCCGTCGACGTGCTGGGCATGCTCAGCAACGCGGCCATCCACATCGCCTCTGTGGCCGGTGCGCGTCCCGCGCAGTGGCAAGCCGGGATGGCTGCCGTGGCGCCGCAAGTGGACAGCGTTGCGCAGCTGCGCGCCGTGGGCCAGGTGCTGGCCTGGCGCGCCGGCGTTGCGCATTTTCGCCTGGGCGCGCTGGCCGCCGCCGACACCTTGCCGCCAGCGCTGGCGTTGGCCGCGTTTGACGAACCGGGCGCGCAATGGCCGCAGGTGCGGGCGCAGTTGTTGGCTAATCCCTGGCGCGGCAATGCCGAGGGCAGGGAGTTCGGCAGCTTCAGCGGCCTCGGTGGCGCTTTCGGCACGCCGCCGCAAGTGCGTGCAACAAACGACGGTTTTGTCGTGCGCAGCGCCGAGCGCCATTACCTGCTGGTGGCCGATGCCTATGGCGCCGTGCTGCACAGCGCCACGGCGCAGGAGTATGAGCAGGCCAATACCGGCATGCCATCGTCCGTGCGCCTCGATGGGGCGACCGTGCATATCGGCGCGCGCAGCATCGCGCTCGATCTGCCCGCTGGCGACATCGCTCTTGCCGCCAATGCGCACACGCTCGCCATCACGTCGCCGTGGACGCACGCGATCCGCCTGCTGCCGCTCGCATGAAAACGACCGACGACACCGTACTGATCGGCGCCTGGCGCGCCGCCTGGCCCGAAGCCCTGGCCGTGTGGAGCAAATTCACGCGCTTGCGCGACCCGAGCCTGTGCGCCAGCCGCGTCGAGGCCAGCAAGCAGGGCTTGTCCGGCAGTTTCGCCATGATACGACTGCTGGACCAGAGCGTGGTGGTGGACTTGCCGCTGGTGACGGAGCTGGGCCTGGACGACTACGCGCTGGAAGTGCTCGCCCATGAAATCGGCCACCACATCCTCGCGCCTGGCAGCGCAAGCGACCAGTTCCGCCTGCTGGCCCGCATGCGCCGCGCCTTGCCGACCCTGGAGCAGCACGCGCCCATGGTGGCCAACCTGTACACGGACCTGTTCATCAACGACCGCTTGCAGCGCCAGGCGAACCTGCGCATGGCCGACATCTACCGCAAACTGGAGCAGGGACGCTCTGCGGAAGCCAAGGCCAGTGGCGGTGTTTGGACCCTGTACATGCGCATCTATGAAAACCTGTGGCAGCTGGAAAAAGGTGAATTGGGAGGCGGCCAGGCCGATGAGCGCCTGGACACGGATGCCTGGCTGGGCGCGCGCCTGATCCGCGTCTACGCGAACGACTGGATGCTGGCGGCGGGCCGCTTCGCCACCTTGCTGCTGCCTTACCTGGTGGAAGACACGGATGCATTGAGCCCGAGCCGCTATCTGCTCGATACGCGCGATGCGGCGCGTGGCTGCCAGACCTATGGCGCGCAGCAGATCGAGAATGACGAGGCGGACGGCGCCATCCATCCCGTGCACGACAAACGCATCTCGGGCCTCGATGGCGAGGAACCTGCAGCCGATGCGCCGGCCAGGCAGGGCGGCGGCCAGCTGCGCGAACCGTTCGAGCTGGGCGACATTCTAAAGGCGTCGGGCGTGAACCTGAGCGACCATGAAATCGCCATCCGCTACTACCGCGAGCGGGCCTTGCCGCACCTGGTGGCGTTTCCCAGCCGCCCCGCACCCGAGTCGCAGGAGCCGCAGATGGAAGGGCTGGAGCCGTGGGAAATCGGCGACCCGCTGGAAGACATCGACTGGCTGCAATCGGTGATGCAGTCGCCGCGCCCCGTGCCGGGCGTGACCACCGTGCGCCGCGTGTATGGCCGCGAACCGGCGCGCGCGATCGACGCCGTGCCCGTCGACCTCAACATGTACGTGGACAGTTCCGGTTCCATGCCGAACCCGCAGGCGCACACCTCGTTTTTGACCTTGGCTGGCGCCGTCATCGCGCTATCGGCCTTGCGCGCCGGCGCGAAAGTGCAGGTGACCCTGTGGAGCGGCAAGAACGAGGTGATGCAAACGCCGGGTTTCGTGCGCGATGAAGACATGATCCTGGGCGTGCTGACGGAATTTTTCGGCGGCGGCACCTGCTTCCCCATCCACCGTTTGCGCCAGACGTATGCGGCCAGGCGCGAACGGCCCGCGCACATTTTGATGATTTCCGACGATGGCATCACCACCATGTTCGACCAGGATGAACTGGGCAACAGCGGCTGGGATATCTCGGCGAAAGCGCTGGCCCAGGGTGGCGCGGGCGGCACCATGGCCCTGAACCTGGAGCGCGACTGGGAGGGCGCGGCGGCTAACAAGTGGCTGCAGAAGACCTATGACGACTTGAAGCGCGCGCGCCGCGAGCAGGGCTGGGATATCCACGCCGTCGAGCGTTACGAGGACTTGCTGGACTTTGCGCGGGCGTTCAGCCGGCGCCACTATATACAACAATGACATGCATACTCCCGGTCCCCACCTCGAAACCCTGACCCACCGCCTGGCCGACACGCCCGTCGAATTCCTCGCCGAGCCCCGCATTGCCGGCGTCGCCAATGCGCAGGCCGTGGCCGTGGCCGCGCTGGTCAACGACATTTTGCTGCTGCATGGCGCCCGTGCGCCGGCCGCGTCCTTGCAGGGGTTTATCGGCGCGCAAGTGAAGGCGGACCGCAACCGGCTGGCGCTGGCCATGATCGTGTGCTGGCTGCTGGCCGACGACTGGTTCACCGGGCGGCAGTTGCCGCAGCACGATTTGTTGCAGTTGTTGGGCGAGGCGGCGCGCGAATTGGCCGCCGCCACGCCGGCCCACCAGTTCACGCAAGACTCCGAGCGGCGCGAGGAACTGGCGCGCATCGTGCTGGCGCGCCTCGGTTTTCGGCCCCGCGACGAAAGCGTGGCGCAGGCGACGGACCGGTTGTCGGCCATCAGCGGCACGGAACGGCGCCGCCTGCTCGAAGCGAGCCGGCTGGCCGAGCAGCGCGCACGCGAAATCCGCGAGGCGCTGGCGAAAAAAGCGGCCGAGGAGTCGGCCGACAAGTGGTCGCGCGAATGACGCTCGCTGGCAAACCTGACGCCAACCTGCCTGGGGGCGCCTGGGAGTCGGACCGCGACTACTGTCCCACCCTGACGCCGGCGGGCGCGCGCATGCTGGAAAAACTGCGCAGCCATCCGGCGGCGCCCCGGTACCGCAACCGCAGCGGCAACAAGCTGCTGGCCGGCGAAGTGGAAGCGTTGCGCGCCTACGAGCAGGAAGTCATGGATGCGGTAGTCGCTTGGAGCGCCGATACGCCGCCGTTCTGGCTGTCCGGTTTTCTCAGGACGGCCTACGCCACCGTGCCGCATTACCGCGCCTGCGGCTCGCCGCCCGCGCGCCTTGCGGACGTGGCGCCCATCAGCCGCGCCGAGCTGGCGCACGACATCGCCGCCTTCGTGCCCGACGACGCGGACCTGGCGCGCATGATCAATTTCCAGACGACGGGAACCACGGGCCACCCGCTGCTGATCGCTTCGCACCCGCTGGTGGCGGGGCGCTACCTTGCCTTCCACAAGCGCGCGCTGCGCCGCTTCGGCGTGACCCTGTGCCATGGCTCTGGACAGGTGGGCGTCATGCTGCTGGGGCACCAGCGCCGCTGCTTTACCTATGTCTCCGTCACGCCGACGATGAACGAATCGGGCCTGGCGAAGATCAACCTGCATGTGGATGACTGGCGCGACCCGGACGACCGCGCGCGCTACCTCGATGCCATGGCGCCGGAGCTGATCGCGGGCGACCCCATCTCGTTTGCCGAGCTGCTGACCTTGCCCATGGCGCACAAGCCGGCCGCGCTGATGTCCGTGTCGATGATGCTGTTGCCCGGCATGCGCGCGCGTCTCGAAGCGCGTTTTGGTTGTCCCGTGCTCGATATCTATTCGCTCAATGAAGTGGGGCCCGTCGCCGTCTACGATGAGCAGGCGGGCGGCCACGTGCTGCTGCAGCACCGGCTGTACGTGGAAATCCTCGATACTGCGGGCCAGCCCGTGCCTGATGGCGCGCGCGGCGAAATCACGGTGACGGGCGGCTTCAATTTCTGCCTGCCGCTCGTGCGCTACCGCACGGGCGACTACGCTTCGCTGGCGTATGGCCCGCACGGTCCCGTACTGGTGGGACTGGCGGGACGCAGCCCCTTGCGCTATCGCACGGTCAACGGCGAGTGGATCAACAATATCGACATCACGCACGCCCTGAAACCGCTGGCCATCGCCCTGTTCGGCGTGCACCAGCATGGCGATGGTGCCATCGCGCTGCGCCTGGCGCCGAACGCCATGCCGCAGGCTGACAGGGCGCGCGCCTTGCTCGCGCCCTTTTTCGGCGACGTCGCGGTCGAGACTTTGCTGGCGGAAGACAAGATCATTCAATACACCTCGGATTTGCAGGAAGCAGTGGCATGAACCTTTACAAGCGCGGTCTCGTGGTCGGCAAATTTTGCCCGCTGCACCTGGGCCATGAACTGTTGATCAACCGTGCGCAAAACGCTTGCGAAGAAGTGCTGGTGGTCAGCTACACCAAGCCCGAATTTCCCGGTTGCGAGCCGGCGCGCAGGGAACGGTGGCTGCGCGCGCAATTCCCGCAGGCGCACATCGTCGTGCTGGATGATGCGCGCCTGGCCGCCCTGTGCGCGGCGCGCGGCGTTCCTGCACGGACCTTGCCGCACAACGACGACGATGGCGAGCTGCATCGCCACTTCATGGGCTGGTTGTGCTGGACGGTGCTGGCACTGCCCCTCGACGCCGTGTTTACCAGCGAGGATTACGGCCCCGGCTTTGCGCAGGTACTGCAACGGCATTATGCGAGCGGGCCGGTGGCCCACGTGAGCGTGGACCGGGCGAGAACCATGGTGCCCGTGTCCGGCACCGTGGCGCGGCAAGATCCACATGCGCACAGCGCCTTCCTGTCGCCCATCGTGCGCGCCGATTTTGTCATGCGCGTGTGCGTGCTCGGTGGCGAATCGAGCGGCAAGACGACCCTGGCGGCCGCACTGGCGGCGCATTTCGAGACGGCCTGGGTGGCCGAGTATGGCCGCGAGCTGTGGGAAAACCAGGACGGCATATTGAATTATGACGATCTGCTGAAGATCGGCCGCGAGCAGCTGCGCCGCGAAGCGCAGGCGCTGTTGGCCGCGCGGCGCTGGCTGTTTTGCGATACATCGCCCATGACCACGTATTTCTACTGCGTCGAGATGTTCGGCAAGGCCGAGCAGGAACTGGCGCAGCTGGCTGAACACGGATACGACCTGGTGCTGCTGTGCGCCCCCGACTTCCCCTTCATCCAGGACGGCACGCGCCGCGACGAGGATTTCCGCGCGCGCCAGCATGCGTGGTACCAGGCCGAACTGGCCCGCAGAGGGATCGCCTATGTCAATGTGTCAGGCACGGTCGCAGACAGGGTAGGGCAAGTCGCCCAGTTGCTCGCGCGTAGGTCGGATTAGCGGAGCGTAATCCGACATCACCACATACGTCAACAATGTTGTCGGATTACGCGGCTGCGCCGCTAATCCGACCTACGTCGTAAAAGCTGTGTTCACTGCTTTCAGGATTTCATCCGAAAACGCTTCATCATCGACGGCGCGCGCCAGCGCCACGGCGCCCACCATGGCCGACAGCATGACGATGGCGTCCTGGCGCGCGTTGCGTTTTTTCTGCCACGGGAAATGCGTGGCCAGCTTGCCGATGATGGACTTCAGGTGGAAAGTAAATGCAGGGCGCACGGCCGGTTGCTTGCGCGCGTCGCCGGCCAGCGCCGCCAGCAGACAGCCATCGCCCGGTGCATCGCGGTGGGCCGTGCTGACGTAATCGCGTACGTACTGGCGCATGGCTTCCGGGCTGATGGTCGCCGCATCGAGCGCCACGCGCGAATGTTCCGAGCCGTGCAGGGTGCTTTCCGCCATCAGCGCTTCCTTCGAAGCGAAGTGGTTGTAGAAGGGGCCATGCGTGAGTCCCGTCGCCTGCATGATCTGCCCCACGCTGACGCCGTCGTAGCCCTTTTCACGGAACAGCCGCGCCGCCTGCGTCAGGATGCGCTGGTGCTTTTCGGCGGTTTCTTCGGCGGGATAACGCATGGCAGGCTCCTGATCGCAATTCAAAAATAATGGTTGACATCATACATGATGTTCGTCATGCTTCAGCACATTAAACATGATGACCGTCATATTTAATGTGCTGAAGCATGATGGCTGTCATGTTTGATGGCCTCAACCCACCCCATATACTGAAGAAGGAATGATCATGAATGCAGTTACTACCCAAGGCACGGCCCTCATCACCGGCGCCTCTTCCGGCCTGGGCGCCGTATATGCGGACCGCCTGGCCGCGCGCGGCTTCGATTTGATCCTCGTGGCGCGCCGGGTCGAGCGCCTGGGCACCCTGGCCGCCTCGCTGGCGGAAAAATATGGCGTGGCCGTGCGCGCCATGGCCGCCGATCTGGCCGCACCGGCCGACCTGCAGCGCGTGGCCGAAGAACTGGCCGGCAACCCGGCCATCACCATGCTGGTGAATAACGCGGGCGTCTCGACCCTGGGCGCCGTGGTGGACTCGCCGCGCGAGGGTATCGCCGCAATGGACCAGGTCAACGTGGCGGCGCTGGCGCAATTGACGTACGCCGTGCTGCCGCAGTTCAAGCAGCGCAACAGCGGCACCATCATCAACATCGGCTCCGTGCTGTCCTTCCATATCCTGCCCGTCAGCACGATCTACAGCGCCACCAAGGGCTATGTGATGAATTTCACGCGCGGCTTGCAGCAGGAACTGGCCGACACGGGCATCACGGTGCAGCTGGTGCTGCCCGCGTCGACGGCGACGGAAATCTGGGAATTGAGCGGCGTGCCGCTGGCGCAGCTGGACCAGGCCACCATCATGCGCGCGGAAGACTGCGTCGATGCGGCGCTGGCGGGCCTGGACCAGGGCGAGCTGGTGACCCTGCCTTCGGTGGAAGACCAGGCCTTGTGGGAGCAGTTCGATGCGGCCCGCCTGGCCCTGTTCGCGGGCGCGATGCGCGGCCAGCCGGCATCGCGCTATGGCGTCAATGGCTGACAGGAGGGCCGCCAGCGCCGCGCGCCGAAGTTACAGCGGTCGCACGGGGATGCAGATCTCGCAAGAGAATTCTCCGGTGGCCGGGTCCATCGCCGTGGCGGCGGAAAAGCGCTCGAAGCAAGGGCGCTCATCCCACTGCAGGCCGCTGGCCGGCAGCCATTCACGCGTCATGCGCGTCCACGTCTCGGCGATGGCGCTGGATGACCCCTTGAACTGCGCCACGGCATAGCGCCCGCCGGGCAGGGTGGTGATGCTGGCCCGGCCGCCTGACTGGAAGCCATCTGGTACCGCGACGCAGGCATCGTAGCGGCATTTGTCCGGCGGCGTGATGCCGGGATCATCATGGCCGATACCGTAGCAGGTCGCGTCGTCCAGGCCGTGCGACTGCATCCATGGTGCGACGGTGTCGCGCCAGAAGGTGCTGATGGCGGGGCCGTAGGGGCCGATATGGCGCTGGCATGCCACGGTGGCAGGCGGCAGGTCGAGGATGGTAACTTTCATAAGACTCTCTCTATGATGTGAATGGGAGTCGTCATGGTGCTGGAAGTTCAGCAGGCTTTCCTGATCGGTATTGCGCATGGCCTGATCAGGATTGCTATCTTGCCGGCGCATGCGCATGGCCGCAAGCATGGCAGCGTTTTTTGCGGCAACGCTGGCGCGCCAGGCGGTTGGCGTGCAGCCGAATTTCAACTTGAAGGCGCGCGCAAACGCTTCGCCTGACCCGAAGCCCGTCGCCAGCGCGACGCCGAGTATCGTTTCGCCAGGGCGGCAGGCCAGGCGCAAGGCGGCCGTTTCCAGGCGCCGGCGGCGTGCATAGTCGCCCAGCGTTTCACCCATCCAGGCGGCGAACACGCGGTGAAAGTGGAAACGGGAAAAATGCGCGACGTCGGCCAGTTGCGCCAGATCCAGCGGCGTGTCGAGGTGGCGGTCGATATGATCGAGCACGGCATTCATGCGCCGCGCATATTCGGCGCGGAACAGGTCGGACGCCGGCTCTTCAGGGGGAGTGGGAGGGGAAGACATGCCGCCAATTATGGCATGAAGACCCCTGTGGACGGTTTGAAATAGGGCCTCAGGCCGCGTTCAACGCCTGCTCCAGGTCTTCGCGCAAGTCGTCGATATGCTCGATGCCGACGGACAGGCGCAGCATGTCTTCGGACACGCCCGCCTTGGCCAGTTCCTCGGGATTGAGCTGGCGGTGTGTGGTGGACGCCGGGTGCGTAGCCAGCGACTTGGCGTCGCCGATGTTGACCAGGCGCGTGAACAGTTGCAGGGCGTCGAGCACGCGGGCGCCGGCAGCGCGCGGATCTTCGCCAGCCGCCAGCTTCAGGCCGAAGGACAAGATGCCCGAGGCGCGGCCCTGCATGTATTTTTTCACCAGCGCGTGGTCCGGGTGGTCTTCCAGGCCCGCGTAATTGGCCCACGCGACCTTCGGATGCTGTTTCAGGTGCTTGGCCAGGGCTAGCGTGTTGTCGCAGATGCGGTCCATGCGCAGGGCCAAGGTCTCGATGCCCTGGATCAGCTGGAACGCGCTCAAGGGCGAAATGGCCGCACCCATATTGCGCAGCGGGACGACGCGCGCGCGGCCGATGAAGGCGGCGGGGCCGAACGCGTCCGTGTAGACGACGCCGTGATACGACACATCCGGCTCGTTCAGGCGCTTGAAGCGCTCCTTGTGCTCGGCCCACGGGAATTTGCCGCTGTCGACGATGGCGCCGCCCACCGTGGTGCCATGGCCGCCCAGGTATTTGGTCAGCGAATGGACGACGATGTCGGCGCCATGCTCGATGGGACGGAACAGATAGGGGCTGGGCACCGTGTTATCGACGATCAGCGGGATGCCGTGCGCATGCGCGATCTCGGCCAGCTTGGCCACGTCCGTCACGTTGCCCAGCGGGTTGCCGATCGATTCGCAGAAGATGGCCTTGGTGCGCGCATCGATCAGGGCGGCGAAGGTCTCGGGCTGGCGCGCGTCGGCGAAGCGCACTTCGATGCCGATCTGCGGCAGGGTGTGGGCAAACAGGTTGTAGGTGCCGCCATACAGCTGGCTGGCGGAGATGAAATTGTCGCCCGCTTCGGCAATTGTCTGGATCGCGTAGGTGATGGCGGCCATGCCCGACGCCACGGCCAGCGCGGCCACGCCGCCTTCCAGCGCCGCGACCCGCTTTTCCAGCACGTCCTGCGTGGGGTTCATGATGCGCGTGTAGATATTGCCGGCGACCTTGAGGTCGAACAGGTCGGCGCCATGCTGGGCATTGTCGAAGGCGTAGGCCACCGTCTGGTAAATGGGGACGGCGGCCGCCTTGGTGGTCGGGTCGGGGGTGTAGCCGGCGTGCACGGCCAGGGTTTCGATTCTCATGTGGTCTCCGGTTTCAATAGTCTGTGTGGTGAAATCCGCAGCCATTGTGCCATGCGACCATTAGCGCGTTGCTACGCTTGATAGAATATTAAGTCATAAGCTAGTGCGTTATAGGCATATGTTTCCTAATTTTTTAAAGAAAAGATGAGTAGAATATTTTTGATGAGATGAAACAAAAAATTTTTTCTGTTAAAAATTTCCAATTTTTTATTTAGATTCCCCGTGGAAATATTGTAAGATTGAAAATGAGTCGTAATTTCTGGTTCATCCTTCATTCGTACAAGGAGATATTTTGAATTTTTACTGGGTTAACATCGGCCTGTCTTATGATGAAGTTGTTGAAAACGGATTTTTATGGGCACCATTGCAAGGTGAAAAACCAGTCGATATCAATGATGTTTCGAAGGGGATTCGAGTGCGGAAGTACGATCATTGGACCAATGTTGGTTTGGTGAAGGCGGGGGATATTATTTTCTGCAATATGGATCGTAAGATTCGATTCATTGCAGTTGCACTTGCTGATGCGGAGACAGCTACACGTCCATCTACCAGAACTTTCAGACAGTGGGGTGTTAATGGAAATAAAGTACGCATCGATATTTTTCCATTACCGACTCCCCTGAGTGTCGATGGCTATATACATGAGGCATTTCAGACGCGCTACAACATTGGTTCGAAACCGACAGTCTTCAAATCTAATGGGAATGTATTTCAAGGGTATATGGCTAGCATTCCTGATGCAGCAGGCTTGGATTTGTTGAGCATGTCCAGAGAAATAGAGACTTCTGTGGTTGAGGCTAGTGATATTCTTGGTCGTGATTTTTTCTCGTCTGCAAAACGACCTGTTGGAGCTACTACTCGACAAACAATACGTGAAGCACGCATTGGTCAAGGGTATTTTCGGCAAGAGTTGATCAAACTTTGGAAGTCTTGTCCGGTTACAGGGCTTGCGAATCTCGACCTGTTGATTGCGTCGCACATGAAACCTTGGGCGACTTCAGATGATAGTGAAAGGCTTGACCCCTTCAACGGATTCCTGTTCTCGCCGCATGTCGACAGACTTTTTGATAAAGGCTTGATTGGTTTTACAGATGCCGGCCAGATCATGATTAGCCCACTACTGACTGCTAAGGACCTCAGCGCCCTCAATATTTCAACTACTATTATTATCCCGATTCAGGCGCAACACAAACCATATCTAGCTGCTCATCGTCTGCTCTTTGGCTTTAAATAACAGCGTTTTACTCGTTAAATAGACGATAAAAGCATCAGGACGCGTTTGCTTGCTGTGTTTTTCGGTATTGGTGCAAGAGATCTTCTTTGCCGATAAACCGCTCATGCGTGCCGTGCTGCGCGCAGGCAAACGCGCCACCGATGGCGCCGTGGCGCATGGCGGTGTCGATGCCCGCACCATCGAGCCAGGCGTGCAGGAAGGCGGCCACGAACGAATCGCCCGCGCCATTCGTGTCCACCACGGGCAGCGTCAAGCCTGCCGTCGGATAGTGCCGCACCGAGGCACTGTCCCGTTCCAGCAGGTAGGCGCCATCCGCGCCCGCCATCGCGATGACGGCTTGCGCGCGGCCTTCCGAAATAATCGCGCGCATGACGTCGTCCCGGCGCTGGCCCAGCGCCGCCGTGCTGAGAAACACCAGGTCGGCGCGCAGTGCGAATTTTTTGTGGTGCGGGTTGACGCCATCCCAGTCGTGCAAATCGGTCGATACCGTCGTGCCGCACGTCAGTGCATCGTCAAACAGCTCGGCCACCCAGCCCATGATGGAAAAGTGTGCGTGGCGGGCCGGTCCCAGGTAGGGCAGATAGAAGGCGGCAGGCATGCGCACGTCTTCCGGGTGGCGCCCGTCATACAGCGACAGCCGGCGTCCTTGCGGGTCGACGAGGTTGACGCTGCGCCGCGTGCCCGAAGGTTCGACGATGTGCGAGAAATCGAGTTTGGCTTCCTTGTAGCGCTGCAGGATGGCCGCGCCTTGCGCATCGTCGCCGATGAAGTCGATGAACTTGCAGCGCAAGCCCAGCGCGTGGCAGCCGAGCGCCACGCCATTGCCAGTGTGCGCCACGTAGTCGCGGATGGGCGGCACGTGGACGGAGTCGGCGACGGGCAATTGCAGGTCGGGGACGCGCACGATGGTGTCGATGCCGGCGCCGCCGACCACTAAGATGTCATAGGTACTCATGGTGCTGCCTTTTCTAACAGGACGGTGCCGGCCGCGTTCACGGCGACGGCACCCTCCTTGACGATATAAGTTTGATGCGTGTAGGCGTCGCGCAGTTGTGTACCATCGGCGAACACGCCATGTACTTTGAGTTGGAGCGCGCCTTGCGCTTCGGGCACGGCGATGATGGCGTCGTCCTGCGTCACGCGGGCGAACGCATATGGCTTGTCGTTGATGAACCGGTGTTCGCCGCGCGCCAGGGCAGGGTGGCGCAGCCGGAACTGCCCCAGCTTGCGCGCATGCGCCAGGGTGGCCGCATCGAGCGACGACCAGTTCATGTCGGAGCGGGTCGCCTGCTGTTCGTCGCCGATGGGCGCCGCGCCAGGCTGGCGCGCGCTTTCATCGCCGTAGAACAGCTGCACGCCGCCTGGCGCCAGCAGCAGGGCGCTCAAGCCATGTTTCAGCCGGTCGCGCGGGAACAGGCTGGTGTCGTGCGACGAGATATACGACAGGATGTCGTAGGGGGGCCCCGAGGCTTTGTTCAGCAAGCCCGCGTACTGGCGGTACACGCCGTCGATGCTTTTCCAGTCGCCGCCCGCGCGATGCTGGAAATCGAAATTGATCATCGAGTCGAAGCCCGCATCATGCCAGCTGCTGCGCTCGGGGCCATGGCCCCACGCTTCGCCCGTCATCCAGAATGGTGCGTCGTCGATTTTCTGCTGCGGGTGGCGCGCCTTCCAGTCGGCCAGGGCATCGGTGGCCGCCGCGCGCAGGGCCAGCCAGCTGGCCGGCTCCACGTGCTTGACGGTGTCGGCCCTGAAACCGTCGACGCCGAATTCGCGCACCCAGTCGGCCAGCCAGTGGACAAGGTAGCCGCGCACGGTGGTGTCGGGCAGGGCCACGGCGCGCGTATCCATCTTGCGCTGCAAGATCGGCGGCAACCCCACGGCCTTGCCGCTCTCCGTGCGGAAGTCGGGCAGGTAGGCCAGCTGCATCGTGAAATCATCTTTGCCGCCGTCGGGGTAGCCGGGCAAGCCCGCGCGTACCCAGTCCGGACCCCACCATTGCTTGAATTCGAAGTTGTTGTAGTCGATGAAGCTGTGATAGTCGCGCAGCACGGCCTTTTCGTGGCCCGGCCACAGCACGGGCACCTTGTACTGCGCCAGGGTGCGCAGGTCCGCATAGCCGGGATGGTTCAGCACCACGTCGAACAGCACGCGGATGCCTTGCGCATGGGCCGTATTGATCATTTCGCGCAGTTCCTCGCGCGTGCCCATGTTGGCGTCCATCGTCGTGTAGTCGAGCGCCCAGTAGCCGTGGTAGGCGTAGTGCTGGAATTGCTGCTTGCCGCCCACCACCCAGCCATGTATCTGCTCGTACGGCGCCGTGATCCACAGGGCGTTGACGCCCAGTTCCTTGAAGTAGCCGGCTTTCAGCTGCTGCGTGATGCCGGCGATGTCGCCGCCGTGGAAGCTGCCGACGTCGCCGCCTTGCGGGTCGGCGGCACGGCCATAACTGTGGTCGTTGCCGGGATTGCCGTTGGCGAAACGGTCTGTCACGGCGAAGTAGACAATCGGATTCTCGGCAAAGCTCCCTGCCTGCGCCGAAGCGCACAGGAGCAGGGCGGCCAGCGTAGTCAGGGTGCGCCGCATGGTCAGCCTTTCACGCCGCCAGCCGTCAGGCCGGAGATCATCCATTTTTGCGCCAGCAGGAACACGGCCGTGATGGGCAGGCCGGACAAGATGGCGGCCGCGGCGAAGTCGCCCCACAGGTATTTTTGCTCGTACAGGAACAGCTTCGAGCCGACGGCCAGGGTCAGGTTGTTCTGTTCATGCAGCAGCACGGAAGCGATCGGGTACTCGATGATGGCGCCGATGAACGACAGCAGGAACACCACCATCAGAATGGGCACCGTCATCGGCAGCAGCACGTAGACGAACGCTTGCCACTGCGTGGCGCCGTCGACCTTGGCCGCTTCCTCGATCTCGATGGGGATGGTTTGGTAGTAGCCCTTGATGGTCCAGATGTGCAGGGCGATGCCGCCCGTGTAGGCCAGCACCAGGCTGCCGTGGTGGTCGATGCCCAGCCATGGCACGTAGCTGCCCAGCACGTCGAAGATGGCGTAGATGGCCACCAGGGCCAGCACGGCGGGGAACATCTGCAGCAGCATCAGCGCGGACAGGGTCTGTGACTTGAAGCGGAATTGCATGCGCGCGAACGCATACGCGCAAGTGGTCGACAGCAGCACGGTCACGGTGGCGCTCATGCTGGCCACCTTGATGGAATTCCACAGCCACAGCAGCACGGGGAAGTCCGGCTCGATGAGGGCGCCGTTGGGCGCCTGGTAAGACATGCCCAGCGCCAAACGCCAGTGCTCGAAGCTGATCTCGGGCGGTATCAGGCTGCCCGAGGCGAAATTGCCGGGCCGCAGGGAGATCGACAAGATCATCAGGAAGGGGAACATCACCAGCGCGATCAGCGCGATCACGGCGGCGTGGGCCGCCAGGATGCGCCAGCGGTTGGAACGGTCGACAACGATAGCCATGGCTGTCCTTTATGCTTTGTTCATGCGCGTCAGGCGCATGTTGACCAGCGAAATCGCGGCCACGAGGAAGAAGATCAGGGTCGAGATGGCGGCGGCCAGGCCAAAGTTCTGGCCGGAATCCTCGAACGCGATGCGGTAGGTGTAGGACACGAGCAAGTCCGTCGTGCCGGCCGGCAAGGTGGTGTCGAGGAAATCGGGACGCCCGCCCGTCAGCAAACTGATCAGCACGAAATTGTTGAAGTTGAAGCCGAGGCTGGCCACCATCAGCGGCGTGAGCGGCTTGACGATCAGCGGTAACGTGATCTTGAAGAAATTCGTCAGCGGTCCTGCGCCGGCCAGGGCCGACGCTTCGTACAGGTCCGACGGGATCGCCTTGATCAAGCCCATGCACACGACCATCATGTAGGGGTAGCCGAGCCAGGTGTTGACGATCAAAATCATGGCCTTGGCCAGGGTGGTGTCCGAGAACCAGGCAGGCTTGATGCCGAACAGGGCGTCGAGCACGAGGTTGATTTCACCAAAGTTATTGTTGAACAAGCCCTTGAAGACGAGGATGGAAATGAAGCCCGGCACGGCGTACGGCAGGAACAGCAGGGTGCGATACAGGCCGCGGAAGCGCAGCGCATCCCAGTTCAGCAGTACAGCCAATACCATGCCCAGGCCTGTCGTCGTGGCCACGCTGATCAGGGCGAAAACGATGGTCCAGACAAAAATGCGCAGGAAGGGGCCGCGGAACGCTTCGTCGGAGAAAATCTTGACGAAGTTGGCGAAGCCCACGTTGACCTTGAAGCCCGGTTCCAGCTTGCTACCGTCCGGCATTTCATAAAAGCCCGTCTTGAAGTTCGGCGTGACCAGTTCGCCCGTGGCGATCTTCTTCAAGGTCTTGTCCGGCAATTGCTTGTAGACGTGCGCGACAGGGCCGAATTCGCGCAAGCCCACCATGCGCAGCTCGATCTTGTTCGGCAGCACGAGGGTGAGCAGCTTGATATCCTTTTGCAGGGCGATGATGTCCTTGATGCCCAGCGGCGCGGCCAGCACGGGCGCCTGCACGGGATCGAGCGGCACCACTTCCACCTTCAGGGGCACGGCGCGCTTGAGGGCCAGCGGCTGCGTCAGCAGCACTTCGCCCGTGTCCGGGCTTTCCAGGCGCAAGCGGTATTCTTTATTGTCGGCATGCACGGTCATCGCATAGCCGGCGCTTTCCACCCGCTGCGTTTCGTCGAGCAAATATTGCGTGGCCCGCTCGTAGGTGAGCAGGTTGCGCGAACTGAAATTGGTAAAACCGATCGACACCGTGTACACCATCGGCAGCAGCACGAAGACGATGACCGCCGTGATGCCGGGAAACAGATAGCGGTAGGCATAGGCGCGCGGCGACGTGAAGACGAACGTCGTCAGGGTCAGCAAGCCGAGGAAAACGGCGGCCAGCATGGTCTGGCCGGAAATGTACAACATGAAGAGCAGATACAGACCCAGCGCCATGCTGATGGTCAATACCGTAGGGCCGATAAACTTGCGCACGATGGATACCTGTGAAGATGGATGCTGGATGAAGGCGTTGTGGTGTAGGTCGGATTAGGCCCGAAGGGCCGTAATCCGACAACATTGTTGGCTGCACATGTCGGATTACGCGCAAGCGCTAATCCGACCTACGCGAAGTCACGTGATGCAGCGCGATATTGATTAATTCGCCGTCGTAATCCGCTTCGCCGCCGCATCCAGGCCATCCTTGGTCGTCTGGCGGCCTTGCGTGATGTTTTCCAGCGCCGATTGCATCGACGACCAGAAGCGGCCCATTTCCGGGTTGTTCGGCATCGGGCGGCCCGCTTGCGCGCTTTCCATCGTCGCCTGGATGTTCGGATTGGCTTTCAATTCCGCGAACAGCACCTTGTTGGCTGGCGTGCCCAGCGGGACATCGGCGTTGATGGTTTTCAGGCCATTGATCTGCAGCATCTGGTTTTCCAGGAATTCCGTGGCCAGGTCCTTGTTCGGGCTGGCCTTGGAAATCATCGCGCCCAGCACGCCCACGAATGGCGTGGCCGTCTTGCCTGCCACGGTAGGGATCGTTGCCACGCCGAAATTGATCTTCGACTTGCGCGCATTGTCCCACGACCATGGGCCGTTGATCATCATGGCGATCTTGCCCTGGTTGAAGCCGGCTTCCATCTCGGCGTAGCCGGCGCCCTTCGGCATGGCGCCACTGTTGATCAGGGTCATCAGCGCATTGACGCCCGCCTGCGAGCCGGCATTGTTCACGCCCGTCTTGGCTGCATCGTAGCGGCCGTCGGACTTGACTTCAAACGGGAAGCCGCCGCCCGCGCCCAGCAATGGCCACGTGAAATAGGTATTCGTGTAATCCCACAGGATGGCTTTCTTGCCTTGCGCAGACAATTTTTTGTCCAGTGCGGCGATTTCCTCGAAGGTTTTTGGCGGCGTCGGCACGAGGTCCTTGTTGTAGACGAGGGCGACGGCTTCGATGGAGATCGGGTAGCCCCAAGTCTTGCCGCTCACCGTAAAGGCGTTCCAGGCCAGCGGCAGGATGGCGGCGCGCGCTTCTTTGCTTGGCGTCAATGGTTGCAGCAAGCCGGCGTCGATCCAGGTGCCGATGCGGTCATGCGGCCAGATCCAGATGTCCGGGCCCTTGCCGGCGGCGGCCGCTTGCTGGAATTTGTTCGGCGCATCTTCCGGATGCTCGACGACGACCTTGATGCCCGTCTTCTTGGTGAATTCCTCGCCGACCTTGGCCAGGCCTTTGTAGCCTTTGTCGCCATTGATCCAGATCAGCAGGGTGCCTGCTTCGGCCGCGTTCGCCATGCTGACGGCGGCCAGGTTGCCGATGCCGGCCAGAGCGGCGGCGATCAGGGTGGTTTTGATGAAGCTGCGTTTCGGGTGCGTGAAGGACATGTCAATCTCCAGTATCTTTTTTTATGCTAAGTTTATGTTGAGTATCAAGGCTGAAACGATACAACCAGGCCAGGCGGCGCCTGTAGCGCCTGGCCCCTTAAAGCCGGGTGTCAGGTACGGGTCTGGCCATGCTCGTCGAACACGTGGACGCGGGCGGGCGCCACCTGCAGGGCTACGGATTGGCCAATGGCCCAGTCCGTTTCCGCATCGGCGCGCACCACCAGCGGCTCGTCGCCGCCTGCTACGTGCACGTACAGATAGCTGATGTCGCCCAGTTTTTCCACCGCCTGCACGGTGGCCGTGATGGCGGCCGTGGCGCCGGGCGCGCATGCCTGCACGTGTTCGGGGCGCGCGCCGACGGTGACGGGGGTGCCGCTGGCCAATGGCTGCGTCAACACGGCTTGCAGCATGCCGCCCGCGTTGGTGGCGATGGTGGCCACGCCGTCGGCGTAGCTGTGGATCTTGCCTTTGAGGAAGTTCATGCGGGGCGAACCGAGGAAACCGGCCACGAACAGATTGGCGGGATGGTGGTACAGCTCGAGCGGTGCGCCCACCTGCTCGATGCGGCCCGCGTTAAGCACGACGATGCGGTCGGCCAGGGTCATCGCTTCGACCTGGTCATGCGTGACGTAAATCATGGTCGAGCGCAATTCGCGGTGCAAGTTCGCCAGTTCGATGCGCATCTGCACGCGTAGCGATGCGTCCAGGTTCGACAGCGGTTCGTCGAACAGGAAGACGTCGGGCTTGCGCACGATGGCGCGGCCGATGGCCACGCGCTGGCGCTGGCCGCCCGACAAGTCCTTCGGTTTGCGTTCCAGCAAAGGCTCGATGCGCAGGATCTGCGCGGCGCGCTGCACGGCGTCGGCGATTTGCACCTTGCTCATGCCGGCCAATTTGAGGCCGAAGGCCATGTTCTGCGCCACGCTCATGTGCGGGTACAGGGCGTAGCTCTGGAATACCATGGCGATGCCGCGCTTGGCGGGCGGCACGTCGTTCATGCGCGTCTTGCCGATGAACAAGTCGCCGCCGCTGATTTCTTCCAGGCCGCAGATGCTGCGCAGCAAGGTGGATTTGCCGCAACCCGACGGGCCCACGAAGACCATGAATTCGCCATCGGCGATCTCCAGGTCGATGCCGTGCAAGGTTTGCACGTCGCCATATGCCTTCTTCAGGCCTGTTAACTTCAGTCCAGCCATGTCGTCCTCGTTCTCTCAATTTGGCCCCGCTGATGCGCGGGGCTCGTTATTGTAATTGGCGGCATGGCCGCCAAAGCCTGCGATTTACGCCAGGGTGCCGAACCAGCCGCCATGCGGGGGCAGGATGATCTGCTGGCCATCTTTATTACCTGGCAAGCCGTGACCGGCCAGGTCGGCCGCCGGCGCAGCGTCTGGCCAGGCGAAGGTGACGGCTTCGGTACCCAGGTTGAAGGCGGCCAGGACCGATGGTTGGCCGGGCAAGTCGCGGCGCAGGGCCAGCACGGGTTCCGGCGCATCGAAGAAACTGATGTCGCCGCGCAGCAATTGCGGCAGGGTGCGGCGCCAGGCGAGGATGTTCTGCGCAAAGCGCAGCGCCGAGCCGCTATCGTGTTCTTCCACGTCAGCGGCGCGCGCCAGATGCTCGGGCGGCACGGGCAACCAAGGCGTGGTAGTGCTGAAGCCGCCATGCGGTGCTTCCGCCACCCACGGCATCGGCGTGCGGCAGCCGTCGCGGCCCTTGAACTGCGGCCAGAACGGGATGCCGTACGGGTCTTGCAGCGCTTCGAAAGGAATGTCCGCTTCCGTCAGGGCTAGCTCGTCGCCCTGGTACAGGCACGGCGTGCCTTTCAACGCGGCCTGCACGGCCAGCACCACCTTGGCCAGCGACGGCGACGGATTCTCGCCGCCCCAGCGCGTCATGACGCGCACGCTGTCGTGGTTGCCCACGGACCAGGAAGCCCAGCCGTCGGCCACTTGCGCTTCGAACTCTTCCACTTGCTTGCGGATGTGGGCGGCGGAAAACTCCGCCGTCAGCAAGTTGAAACTGTAGGCCATGTGCAGCTTGTCGGCGCCCGTGTAGGCCGCCATGGTGGCCAGCGCATTGTCGTCGCCCACTTCGCCGATGGAAACGGCCTGGTATTCATCGAGCACGGCGCGCACGCGCTGCAGGTAGGCGATGTTTTCCGGCTGCGTCTTGTCGTACACGTGCGCTTGCATGCCATACGGGTTGATGGCCGACACGCTGCTCGCGTCGCGCTGCGCGGCTGGCGGATTGTCGCGCAGCAGCTGGTCGTGATACGGGAAGTTGCAGGAATCGAAGCGGAAGCCGTCGACACCGCGCTCGAGCCAGAAACGCAGGTTGTCCAGCTGAGCCTGCTGCACGGCAGGATTATGGAAGTTCAGGTCGGGCTGGCTGACGAGGAAATCATGCAGGTAATACTGGCCGCGGCGCGGCTCCCATTGCCAGGCCGAACCGCCGAACACGGACAGCCAGTTGTTCGGCGCCGTACCGTCCGGTTTCTGGTCGGCCCATACATACCAGTCGGCCTTGGGATTGTCGCGGCTGGAGCGGCTTTCCACGAACCACGGATGGTTGTCGGACGAGTGCGACAGCACCTGGTCGATCATCACTTTCAAGCCCAGTTCATGGGCGCGGGCCACGAGGCGGTCGAAGTCGGCCAAAGTACCAAACATGGGATCGACGTCGCAGAAATCGGCCACGTCATAGCCGAAGTCTTTCATCGGCGACGTGAAGAAGGGCGAGATCCACACGATGTCGGCGCCCAGGGCGGCGATGTAATCGAGCTTGGAGGTAATGCCGGGCAAGTCACCGATGCCGTCGCCATTGCTGTCGAGGAAGCTGCGTGGGTACACCTGGTAGATGACGGCGCTGCGCCACCAGTCGGCGGGCAGGTGGGCGAGATTGTTCTGGATGGTCGGCATGAATGATTTCTTAAAAGTTGTCTGTAGCCTTGGCTATCAGGGCGGCGCTGCTGGTTGGTAGGCGAACGTCTTATTTTAAAATTCAAAGCGCTTTGGGTATGAATTGAGTATAGTTCAAAGCGCTTTGAAAAGTAAAGCGATACACGCGCCAGACATACGATTTTTTTATGAGGGTGATTCAGGACAACAAGATGGCACCGCTGGCCAGGCGGCCGGCGGCGCAGGGAGGCGGAAAACGCCTAGTTCGGCACGGGTCCCGCCGACTCCCCCGGCAACAGTTCGCACGGCCACAATTCCTGCAAATCGGTGACGGGCGTGCCATCCATCTGGGCCAGCAGCATGTTGATCATTTTCGCGCCGGCGCCGCGCGGGTCGGGCTGGACGACGGTGGTGACGTTGTGGCCGGCCAGGGAATCTTCCATCACGCCCCAGACGATCAGCGACATCTCGCGGCCGATGCTGATGCCCGCGTCGAGCAGGGCGCGCACGGCGCCCACGCCCGACATGTGATTGTCGACGATGACGGCGGTGGGGCGGGGCGAGCGGGCCAGCAGGCGCTGCATGGCCTGGTAGCCGGCGCGGCGGTCGTGGGCGTTGTCGACCAGGTTGTCCGGGTCGACGGCCAGGCCGCCCGCCTGCATGGCGTGCTGGAAACTCTCGACGCGCTGGCGCACGAAGTTCAGGTCCGGCGTTGCGCTGATCAGGCCGATGCGCTGGTGGCCCAGCTGCGCCAGGCGCTCGACGGCCAGGCGCATGCCCGCCTCGTTGTCATAGTCGAACCACGCATGCGGCTGGTTTAGCTGCGTGCGGCCATGCGCGACGAAGGGCATGCCCTGCTGCGCCAGGTAGGCGATGCGCTCGTCGAACGGTTTCGTGCGCCCGACGATCAGGCCATCGATGCGGCGGCCCTTGACCATGCGTTCATAGGTGTGGAATTCGTTGGTGGCCGAGGCGGGCGCGATCATCATGTCCATCTGCTGCGCTTCCAGCGCTTCCGACATGCCGCCCACGATGTCGATGAACATGGGGTCGGCCAGGTCGTTCGGCATCAGCGGGTAGATGATGCCGACGATATTCGTGCGCCCCACGGCCAGGCTGCGCGCCATGGGATTGGGGCGGTAGCCGGCCGCCTGCGCGGCGGCCAGTACCCGCTCGCGCGTGCGTTCGCTCACTTCCGGATAGCCATTCAAGGCGCGGCTGACGGTGGTTTCGGATATTCCTAGCGTTTTGGCGAGATTTTTGAGGTTCATGGATGCTGCAGTCGGGGTGGATCGGGAGCGGTGCCGTGCAATGCAGGGTAGTTTATCTGATAAATGCCGGAATGATCAGGGGTATGGCAAGCGGCGGCGGCGCCCAAAAAAATACGCGGGCAAACCCAGGGGCGCCCGCGCTAAAAGAGGATACTGCTGAATCACTACATTGAAGCTGCCGGCCATCGCGTGCAGCGGCGAAATGGTGGGTCCGGTTACTACCTGCCCCGAAATGCGGGCGGTGCTGCTGCCTTTCATGACAACTGACAAGACCTACTGCGCGTCGCGATTTGCGGCCTGCGATGCTCACTGTACTAAAGTACAGTTCCGCTTCTCAGCCACAACTCCCTTCCGCTCGCTACGGTCTTGTCAGTTGTCGAAAGTTCTTGATTACCACCACGACTCGACCTGGAAGCCGACGGAGCTGCCGTTGGTTTTTCCACCGAACACGCCCGTCGACGACAGCGCCGATTCGGCAGCGGCGGCCGACTGGGCTGCCTTGTTCCATTTGGCATAGGTGTAGAAGGCGCGCAGCACGGGACGCGACCAGAAGCTGTTGCCGGCCGACAGTTGCGGCGCGAAGGTCAGCTTGGTGAGATTGCGGCTCTCGCCGCCTTCCGGCTTGACGATGTCGTGGCCCAGTTCCACGGCCAGGCTATAGTTGTCCGTGAAGTGGTAGACGGGACGCGCGCCGATCGACGTCCACTTGCTGCTCACGCCTGCCGTTTCCTTGTCTTCGTAGACGAAGGTGCCCATGCCCGACCAGGCGCCTTTGGGCTGGATCATGATCTGTTCCGTCAGGCGCACGACCTTGTCGTCCTTGCCGGCGCCCAGGCTGAAGCCGCCCGTGTTGGCAGCGCTGCCTTTGCCGTACTGCAGTGCCACCTTGTTGAAGCCGCCCAGCAGATTGCCCTGGGTATGCATGATGGTCAGCAAGTGGCCGCTGGCGATGGGGGCCGCGCCTTGCGCGTTGCGTTTCTGGTTGAATTGCAGGCCCAGGGTCAGTTCGCCATCGGGGTTGACCTTGATGCCGGAGAAGCGCAAGTCGTGCGACAGGCCCATGCGCTTGCTGTCGCCGTCATCGGCCGTGCGCACGATGGCGTAGGCCAGCTTGGCGGCGCCCAGGTCGATGTTTTCCAGGCCGGCGCCCGGGCCGCTGTTATTCCAGAAGTAGTAATCGGTGATGTGCACGTCCTGGCGGTCGTAGTAGCGCTTGCCGACCCAGGCGCGCGCTTCGGCGAAGGCGCCCGAACCGATCTTGTCGGCCACCACGTTCATTTCACGCCACGACGGGTCCGATTGTTCCCAGTCCTGGTTCTGGTTGACGGAGAACGCCACCAGGGTGTTGATGCGGAAAGTGGTGCCGTTGGCTGCCTTGAAGGCTTCGCCGCCGAATTTCAGCTCGCCGTAGGTTTCGCACTCATTGCCCAGGCGATACTTGGACGAGGCGCCGGCCAGGCCGAAACACGCTTCCTTGCCGCCTTCGCTGCTGGTGCCGAAGCCCGAGCGGATGTAGCCGCCGAAGTCGATCGGCAGGGCGGCCTGGGCGGCCGAAGCGCTCAAGGCCAGGGCCACGGCGGCAGGCAAAGTTTTCAAGAAATGTTTGTTCATTGCGTCTCCAGTGTTTTTATAGGTGTGGGATCGGTGCGCATAACTTCGCACAACCAAAGCGCTTTAGTTATGGTTCAAAGCGCTTTGAGTATAGTTCAAAGCGCTTTGATCAGTAAACTAGTTTTATTCCTTGAAACTTTTGAGGTGTTGCGGAGAAACATCAGGGCGGGCGGCGGCGCGTGGGCGCCGCCGTGTACGGCAGGAGGAACGGTGATGGTCGTGACTTATTGCTGCGCCTTGCAGGCGGGCAGGGTGGTCGTGTCCGTTGCTGCACCAGCTGGATGACGCAAAAAGGCCAGGATCAGCAGGGCCGAGGCCGTCGTAATGCTGGCCAGCACATACAGCAAGTGGCGGAAAGCGGCGCCATACGCTTGCGCCAGTTCGGCGGCGCCGGCCTGCGGCAATAGTTCACCGGTATGGCGCAGCTCGCCCAATGCCAGGAAGGGCGCCGCCAGCGCCGCCTGCTCGGGAGGGAGACCGGGCACCTTGCCCAAGGCCGCCATCGTGAGCGTACCCAGCAGCGCGCTGACGATGGCCAGCGCCAGGCCTTCGCCCGCCACGCGCGTCGTATTGAAGATGCCGGCCGCCATGCCGGCCCGCTCGACGGGCACGACGCTGATGGCCAGGCCATCCATCAAGCCCCAGGGCAGGCTGATGCCGCAGCCGATCAGCAGCAGCGGCCCGATCAAGGTGGCGGGCGGCTGGCCCGGCGCGCAGGTCGATAGCCACAGCAAGCCGCCCGCCGCCAGCAGCAGTCCGGTGGCGCAAATGTGCGCGGCGGCAATGCGTTGCGCCGCCATGCCGGCCAGGACCGGCAGCACCAGCATGGGCGCCGACAGGGCGATCATCATGCGTCCCGCCTCCAGCGCACTGTAGCCTTCGATGCCGATGAAGCGGGCCGGCAGCAAGACCAGCAGCACGACAAAGGAAAATGCGGGCGCGGCGGCCAGCAATTGCACGCCGGCAAAGGCGGGCAGGCGGAACAGGGTCAAGTCCAGCATGGGCCGCGCCGCGCGCCGTTCCACGCGGATGAAAACGGCCAGCAGCAAGGCCGCGCCACTGAGCAGTCCCAGGCTGGCGGCACTGCCCCAGCCACTGTCGGGCGCCTGCAGCAAGCCATAGGTAAACAGGGACAGTGCGCTCGTAAACGTCAGGGCGCCGGGCCAGTCGATGTCTTGCGCCTGCGGGTCGCGCGATTCGCGCATGGCGCGCGCGGCGGCCAGCAGGGCGGCCACACCGGCCGCGGCCGTGCCGATAAAAATGGCGCGCCAGCCCGTGTGCGTGATCAGGGTGCCAGCCAGGAAGGGACCGAAGGCCAGGCCAGTGCCGAAGGCCGTGCCGATCAGGCTGAAGGCGCGCGCGCGGGCGGGGCCGTCGAATTCCTGCGCCAGGGCCGCCAGTCCACTCGACAGGGCCATGGCGCAACCGAGGCCCTGGACGGCGCGCAGCACGTCGAGCCACACAATGCCGGGCGCGGCTGCCAGTGCCAGCGCGGCGGCGGAAAACACGCCCAAGCCCAGCAGGAACACGCGCTTTCGGCCATAGCGGTCGGCCAGCGCGCCGGCCACCATCAGGCAGCCGCCAAAACTGAGCATGAAGGCGTTCGTGATCCACGCCAGCGCCAGCGGCGTGCCGTGCAGGTCGGCGGCGATGGCGGGAATGGCGATGGCCGGCCCCGTAAAACTGAGCGGCATGCAGAGCGCGGCCAGGCAGACGGCGGCCAGCACGAAGGCGCGCCGGGCGGCCGCTGGTTCCGGGGCTTGCGCGGGAAGAGTCGTATCCATGGGAATGATTCCAGAAAGAGGGAATCCGATGATAATATGGACGCAATCAATGAAAAAGTGGCTAAAAATCCACTCATAACGGACAAATATTCCCCAATGAGGTTACATGGATAATCTGAACGGCATTGCCGCCTTCGTGCGCGCGGCGGAAACTTCCAGCTATGTGGCGGCAGGCCGGCTGCTCGGCGTGTCGGCCTCGGCCGTGGGCAAGAGCGTGGCGCGGCTGGAAGAAAAGCTGGGCGTGCGCCTGCTCAACCGCAGCACGCGGCGCATCAGCCTCAGCAACGAGGGCGCGCTGTTCTACGAGCGCTGCCAGCGCATCCTGGCCGACCTCGGCGATGCCGAGGCCGAACTGTCGCACCTGGCCGAGGCGCCGCGTGGCAAGCTGCGCGTGAGCCTGCCCGTGATCGGCTACCGCATTATCCTGCCCCTGTTGGCGGAATTTACGCGGCTGTACCCGGAAATCGAGCTGGACCTCGATTTCAACGACCGCCTCGTCGATGTGGTGGCCGAAGGCGTGGATGTGGCCGTGCGCAGCGGCACCTTGACGGATTCGCGGCTGATGGCGCGCGAACTGGGGCCGTTTGCCTTTGCCATCGTCGGCTCGCCCGCGTATTTCGCCCGCCATGGCGTGCCGGCCACGCCGCGCGCGCTGGAAGGGCACGCCTGCGTGCGCTACAAATTCCCCACCACGGGCAAGTTGCAGGAATGGGCGCTGCAGCGCGCCGAGGGCGACAGCGGCGGCGAGTTGCGCTTGCCGACCGCCTTGACCTGCAACAATATCGAAGCCTTGATCGGCGCCGCCACGCAGGGCGTGGGCCTTGCCTATCTGCCTGACTTTATCGTGCGCGACGCCATCGGGCGCGGCGAACTGCAAGCCGTGCTGGCCGGCTATTTGCTGCACTCAAGTAAGTTCTGGGTACTGTGGCCGTCAAGCCGCCACCTGTCGCCGAAAATTCGCGTCTTTGTTGACCATTTGTGTACCCACCTGCATTTCTCCTCGTCCCCTCCGGACCCCGCGCCACACCCTTGATGCCTCTGGCCGCCGCGCTGGCGGCTGCTTGGGGAATATTCCTACCCCAGAGCGATTAATCCTAATGCCGCCGAATTTATATTTGCTGCGCTGCATCACGCCATGCCGCACGGCACCAACTTATGGCCTTGCTGAATACCTGTTATTCGTTATAGAAATTGCCATAAGGAATTTATTTATGTTAATTTCATATCTGTTTCTGCAACATTGCATCGGCTGGTTGCTTGCGGGAACATGTGCAGGAATAGGCGCCATAAGCGTGTAGTAACCAACAATTAAGGGATGGTAACCCCGTTCCGTTCAGGGAGTGTGCATGAAGACAGTCACGACGACACCGCCGAATCCGGCACCAGCCGCGCCAGCGAAACCGGCCCACAAAACGGGGTTGCTGCTGGGTGGCGGCGCACCAAATTCCACCTTGATCGCCGGCGCCCTGGCCGCTTTTCTCGACGAGGGCATCGAGTTCGACGTCATTTCCGCCTCGGGTGCGGGCGTGTTGATGGGCTTGCTTTACACGACGCCGCACGAAGCCACGCCGCGCCAGGCCTTGCAAAGCTGGGCCGACACGGGCGTGGCCGACAGCATCTACAAGATGATCCCGATCAACTACAAGGTGTTCCAGAAGCCGGGCATGCACGCGAGCACTTTCCGCGACGCCTTCCAGCCGCCGGCCAACAATCCTTTTTTCCAAGCATTCCAGCAAACGTTTGCGGGCGTGCCCACGGCCTGGTCGGACTGGGGCAAGCTGATGGTGTCGTCGCTGTCGCCATCGGACCTGTCGGCGAAAAGCCTGGGCCTGTGCGCGCACTTGCCCTTCCTGGAAAAAGCCGTGGATTTTTCCGGCGTGGCGCGCATGCGTCCCGATTTCTACATCAATGCCTACAACCTCAGCGAGCATCGCATGCAAATCTGGGGCAAGCACGAGATCGAACCGATCCACGTGCGCGCGGCCCTGTCGTTTCCCTTCCTGTATGCACCGACGACCATCGCCGGCGACGACTACATCGAAGGCGCAGCGCTCGACACCCTCAATTTCGACCCGTTTATCGAAGGCAAGGGCGAGCACCATGACGCCGATACTTTAGTCATCCTCGACATCCTCGGTGACGAGCGCCTGCTGCGCAAGCCGCGCAACCTGTATGACGCCTGGGTGCGCTCCATCATCACGCCGCTGGTGAAAATTTCCAAGAGCGAACTGCGCCTGTTTGAGCTCGAGCACAACACGGATAGAAGCACGGGCCAGCCCAAACGGAGCTTGCTCAAGCTCGACTTGATGGGCGGCATTCCCGAGCAGCACTGGCCCGACACCCTGGACTGGTCCAGCTCGAACATGCAGCTGCTGTTCGACGTGGGCCACAAGGCGGGCCTGGCGTTTTGCCGCCAGCATGGCGACTTGCTGCGCCGCGCGCCCGAGGCTTCCCCGCTGGCGGCTTAGCCGCCTGCAAGCGATCCCGGCCACCCGATCGGCAGCTATTTATCCTGCCTGGCCTTGCCAGGCTACTTTTTACTGTGACACACCATGAATATCACCAAGCAATTAATTCTGACCCTCACCATCGCCTTGCTGGCCCTGCTATTGCTGGGCGCCGGCGGCGCCATCCAGCTGCAGCGCGCCCAGGAGCGTTTCGACACCGTACAAAACCGCATCATTCCCAGCATCCAGGGCTTGAATGCGGCCAAGGGTTTCCTGGCAGACTCGCGCCTGGCCGGCTACCGCCTGTCCGTGTTCTCCAACCTGGCCGACAAGACGGCGCTGGACAAGGCCGTGGCCGACGCCAACACGAATTTCGACAAGGTCATCGCCACCTACCGCGCCGAGCGCCTGTACGACGCGACGGACAGCAAGATGCTCGACGCCGACCAGGCCGCCATGGAAGCCTACCGCCGCGCGCTGGCGCCATTCTTTGCCGCCGCCTACGCGGGCGACATGGACGGCGTGCGCGCCACCTTGCTGGCCGGCACGCCGCTGGCCATCACGGCCGCCGCCGCGAAAAAGAGCATGGATGACCATATCGCTTACAACAACAAGCTGGTCGACGATGTGAAGGCGGAAAGCCTGGCCGCCTACGATACGGCGTTCAACACCATGCTGGCCGTGCTCGGCGTGGCCGTGCTGCTGACGGGCGCGCTGGCCTGGCATATCTACCGCACCATCAGCGGCGGCCTGGGCAATATCGAACATACCCTGGAGCGTGTCAGCGCTTCGCTGGACCTGTCCGCCGCCATGCCCGTCGAGCGCATGGATGAAGTGGGCCGTACGGCCACGGCCTTCAATAAATTCCTCGAGCGCATCGTCGGCGTGATCGCCACCGTGCGCGCCTCGGCCGATACGGTCAGCGTGGCGGCCGCGCAGATTTCCGCCGGCAACGCGGACTTGTCCGTGCGCACGGAGCAGCAGGCGTCATCGCTGGAAGAAACGGCGTCCAGCCTGGAAGAGCTGACCTCGGCCGTGCGCCAGAATACGGACAATGCGCGCCAGGCGAATTCCTTGGCCGTGTCCGCCTCGGACGTGGCCCGCAAGGGCGGCGCCGTGGTGGCGCAAGTGGTGGGCACGATGGGCTCGATCAACGAATCGGCGAAGAAGATCGCCGACATTATCGGCGTGATCGACGGCATTGCCTTCCAAACCAATATTCTGGCGCTGAATGCGGCAGTGGAAGCGGCCCGCGCGGGCGAGCAGGGCCGTGGCTTCGCCGTGGTGGCCACCGAAGTGCGCAGCCTGGCGCAGCGCTCGGCGGCGGCCGCCAAGGAAATCAAGGGCTTGATCGAGGATTCCGTGGATAAAGTCAACACAGGCAGCGCGCTGGTCGATCAGGCGGGCGCGACGATGGAAGAAATTGTCGCCAGCATCCGCCGCGTGACGGACATCATGGGCGACATCGCCAACGCCAGCCACGAGCAAAGCGCCGGCATCGAGCAGGTCAACCAGGCCATTTCGCAAATGGACCAGGTCACCCAGCAAAACGCGGCCCTGGTGGAAGAGGCGGCCGCGGCAGCATCCTCGCTGCAAGACCGCGCCATCGAGCTGGTCGACGTGGTGGCGGTGTTTCGCTTGAGCGGCGATGCGCAAGGGAAACCGTTGAAAGTGGCGGGCGGCTTGCCGGCTCCGGCAGCAGCCGCCGCCAGCCGGCGCCTGGCGCTGCCGGGCCGTAGTGCTCGCGGTTAAATCTTTTGACCGCCCCGGTTCATTTAATGGGCGGTATTAGGAAAAAAGCGTAGGTATCCAGCGATGTCAGGTCCGCCTCCAGCAATTTTATCTTTTGGATGGAGTCGGCCTTCGTTGACTGCTACCTCTTCAAAGTCAAACGGACTGATTCCTTCCAGGCAGGCCACATTGATCCCGAATTGATCGGGTTTTGACCGGCGTTGGTGATGTGTGTATATCCCGCATTTTGAGCAGAAATAGTGCTTCGCTTGCATGGTGTGAAACTGATAGAGGGTGAGCAATTCCTCTCCAGAAGTGATCTCTATATCCTGAAGCGCCGCAGAAACCGCTATCGCACCGCGCATGCGGCAATAGGAGCAGTTGCAGCGCCGTGCTGTCTTGAGCCCGTCGCTAAGTCGAACTTGAAATCGTACAGATCCACAATGGCATGAACCTCGTAACTTTCCATCAGTGCTTTTCATTTTTTCCTTTCAATGGCGGCTTCTGGCCGAACACGGCCTTTAATCAAAGACAATCCGCTGCCCCAGCTCGAATTGATTCTCATGGCAATAAAACAGGATAAGCGGCGTGTCCTTCGAATAGATCATCGTGTCGTCACGTGACGGCACAAAAATATCCGACCAGTTCTCGATCAGGAACACGCTGCTGCAGACGAAGCATGCGTCTTCGCCAAACACCACGACGACCCGCTGAATTCCCGGTACACGGGCGCGTAACCAGCTGCTTGCGATGGCTACGTCGTCTCCGAAGGCGAGCCGCTCGATTGAGTCAACGGAGTCAACGTTCAGGCCCAGATGCGTCTTCGAGTCATGAAGACCCACCAAATCATAGGCACGGCGAGCATCCTCGGCATCAAGCCAGACAATATCGGCCGAGTGATGTTTCAGCTCCTCAACCCGCCAATGTGTTTCGTTTATCATCTATCAACATCCAAGGTGCCCTGGGCAGCGTTTCTAGGGTAGCATCGTGCTCAGGTGTGGTCACTTGCCTTGTCAAGCGCGCCTGCTCAATGGCATAGCGCTTGAGCCTGGCTATAAACAAGGCGCTCCTCATGGCCCGGCTAGTACAGCCGGAATGCAATTATATTGATAATAGTTGGGAGAACCCACTGATGCAAATCGAAGAAAGCATCCACATTGCCGTCCCGCCCACGGTCGTCGATCAAATTTGGAGCGAGGTTGACCGATGGCATCAGTGGGATCCGGACACAAAGCAAGCGCGGCTCAATGGGCCATTTGCGGTGGGAACACAGGGCAGGATAGTTCCCAGCAAGGGGATGGGCATTCCGATGCTCGTCACGGAGCGCTCCGCGGGCCGCTCGTTCACCGTCGAAGGCTACATCCCTTTGTTCCGCATCCATTTCGAGCACACGGTGGTTGCCGCAGATGGCGGATCGGAAGTCGTTCACCGCGTGTGGTTTACTGGAGCGCTTGCCTTTTTGTTCGGGCCAGGCGTTGCCAGGCAAGTCCGGGACGGGCTTCCCAAGACGATGCGCTCGCTCAAGGCCTATGCCGAGAAGCGCAACGAAACGCTCCATGATGGCGAGGCGGGAAGGGCTAACGCGACGACCGCCTGATGGATAGTTTCTCCTCGTCAATTCCTTGCAAACTGCCGCGTCAAATTAACGTGCCGTTCCCCTCATGATGGAATACAATTCTTGCGTGGCAGCCAGCTTGCCTGGCAATGCCGGGCACGGCGTCACGCTTTGACCTCGGAAAGATGTTTGCTTATGACTCTGCAGTTCCCCCTGCCGAATGTACTTCTTGCGCCTTGCGCGCCATCCAATCGGTCCCAGCCACTCGGTTCCCTGTTTGCACTGACCCTGTTCTGCCTGATTCCAGCGACGTCCGCCATGGCGGCTGCGCCCGCCAGCAGCAGCGTCATGCTGGAAGAACTGACGAGCACCGAGTTGCGCAGCCGTATCGACCACGGCGCCACGACCGTGCTCGTGCCGATAGGCGGCGTCGAGCAGAGCGGGCCGTATATCGCGCTGGGCAAGCACAATGTGCGCGCCGGGCTGCTGGCGCGGCAGATTGCGCAAAAGCTGGGCAATGCCATCGTCGCGCCCGTCGTTTCGTACGTGCCGGAAGGCGCGATTGCTCCGCCGGCCGGCCACATGCGCTTCGCCGGCACGATTTCGATACCGCCCGCCGCCTTCGAAGCCGTGCTGGAAGGCGCGGCCGCCAGTCTGCGCCAGCATGGTTTTCGCGACATCATCTTCCTTGGCGACCATGGCGGCTATCAAAAGAACGAGCAGAACGTTGCCAGCAAGCTGAACCGAGCCTGGGGCAAGGCTGCCACCGCCAAGGATGCGCGCGCTTACGCCTTGCTCGACTACTATGACGTCACGCAGGCGGCATATATTGCCGAACTGCAAAAGCGTGGCCACAGCAGCGCCGAGATCGGGCTGCACGCGGGTTTGGCGGACGCGGCGCTGATGCTGGCGACGGATCCGTCGCTGGTGCGCAGCGAGGCCATGGCCCACGGGCCGAAGCCCGGTGTGGCGGACGGCGTGCGCGGCGACGCGACGCGCGCCACGGCGGAGCTCGGCCAGATCGGTATCAAGCTGCAGGTGGACACGTCGGTGGCCGCCATCAAGCAGTTGCTGCAACGTACCAAATAATTCCGCTGGAAGTGCTGAACTTCCGGCTTTTGCAACGAAATGACGCGAAATCACATGAAAAAATCTCAACGACGCACCATCGTCACCTTGTCCGCCCTGGCTGCCGCACTGGCAGGTCTGGGCGTGGCCAGCCAGGTCATCGGCGCCAGCACGCCGGCCCCGGCCGCCGTAGCGCCGGCCACCGCCTATTCTCCGCTGCCGGGCATGCCGCCGCTGGTGGACCCGAAAAACGTGTACGGCAGCATCGCCAACAGCAATATGAGCCCCGTCGTCAAGGATCACTTGCGCCGCGTCTACGTGCCCAATCTGCGTTCGAACGATGTGTACGTGATCGACCAGGAAAGCCTGAAAGTGGTCGACAAGTTCAAGGTCGGCAGCGGCCCGCAGCACGTCGTGCCGTCGTGGGACTTGCGCACCCTGTGGGTGGCGAACAATGCCGAGCGCACGGACAAGGGCAGCTTGACGCCGATCGACCCGTTGACGGGCAAGCCGGGCAAGGAAGTACCCGTCGATGACCCCTATAACATGTATTACACGCCGGACGGCAAGTCGGCCATCGTCGTGGCCGAAGCGCGTCACCGCCTCGATTTCCGCGATCCCAAGACCATGGCCGTGCAGTATTCGATCGACACGCCCCAGTGCGGCGGCATCAACCATGCCGATTTCTCGAACGACGGCCGCTACGCCATGTTCACCTGCGAATTCGACGGCACCATCGCCAAGATCGACCTGGTGGGCCGCAAGGTCGACGGCTACCTGAAATTGCAGATGCCGGCCAAGCGCTTTGCCGAGTCCGGCCCCGTGGGCGGCCCGGCGAATGAAATCTGCAGTGTCAAGAAGGGCATGCCGCAAGACATACGCATCTCGCCGGACGGCAAGAAATTCTTTATCGCCGACATGGACGCCGACGGCGTGCACATCGTCGATGGCGTCACCCTGAAGGAAATCGGCTTCATCCAGACGGGCGTGGGCGCGCACGGCCTGTACCCTAGCCGTGACGGCAAAAAATTGTACGTGGCCAACCGCGGCACGCACCGCATCCACGGCAAGCCGAAGGGCAAGGGCAGCGTCAGCGTGATCGATTTCGCCACGGAAAAAGTCGTGTCGAACTGGCCGATTCCCGGCGGCGGCAGCCCCGACATGGGCAATGTGTCCGCCGACGGCAAATATCTGTGGCTGTCCGGCCGTTTCGACGACGTGGTCTACCGCATCGACACGGCCAGCGGCGACGTTGCCAAGGTGAAAGTGGGCCAGGAGCCGCACGGCCTGACCGTCTGGCCGCAGCCGGGCCGCTATTCGCTCGGTCATACGGGCAACCTGCGCTAGGCTGGCGCATGGCGCTTCCTGGAGTAACTGCGGCGGATATACAGTCGTGATTGCCTAAAAGGCAATATTGGCGCATACTGTATTTTCTATTCCACTACCTCCAGGGAGCGCCACCATGATTCTTGATCACATCGGTTTGAATGTCAGCGATGCGCAGGCCAGCAAGGCCTTCTTTTCTGCTGCCCTGGCGCCCTTGGGCGTATCGGTGGTGATGGAAGAGCAGGGCTGGGTTGGCATGGGCAAGGATGGCAAGCCGGATTTCTGGTTCGGCGTGGGCGACAAGCCGCATGCGGGCATGCATCTCGCCTTCGCGGCGGACAACCGTGCCCAGGTGGACGCGTTCTACAAGGCCGCGCTGGAAGCGGGTGGCAAGGACAACGGCGCGCCAGGCATCCGCGCCCTGTATCACCCGAATTATTATGGCGCTTTCGTGCTGGGGCCGGATGGCCACAATGTCGAAGCCGTCTGTCACCGTCCCGAGTCTTGACGCCGGGCATTACCTGAAAAGAGCAGCATGAAGCACAGCGCCACCCTGTTTGCCGACGCCGCCGGCCGCTATGCCTACGTCAAAGCGGATTTTTCCTGGCCGGCCCTGTTCCTGGGCTCGTTCTGGGCCGTCGCCAAGCGCCGCTGGTGGCTGGTGCTGCTCATGTTGGCGATGGATGCCTGCCTGTGGTTTGGCAGCCATCTCGCCACCGAAATGCGTGTCGGCCCGATGATGCTGCTGATGGCCGGCGCGGAACTCAGCTACCTGCTGGCGCGTGGCTGGTATGGCAACCGCTGGCTGGAAGCCTCGCTGCGCAGCCATGGTTACAAGCCCGTCGTGCCGGGCACGGGCGCCGTTGGTTGAGCCTGCCTGGCACAAATTTCCCCCTCTGTTACTGACGTTTGCCAAGGGCAGGCTGTCCAGTACAAACTTTCTGCGCTGCCTGGCGCACCTTTGATCCAGATCATCCCTCACCTGCAGTGCTCACGTAGCCTTGGGACTCGCGTTGCAAAGCATCTTCCCACCAACCGGATATGTTTTTCGCGTTTCGTGGCGTAGCCCGGCTGTCTGCCTCACCGTTCGACAGCAGGTGGTGTCGCCATCTGTTTATGTCCACCCAACTGCTATTTAATGAGGAACTCCATGTATCCATATTCCCGTAGTGTTACCCCCGCCGCCAAAAACCACCTGGAAGCGCAACTGGCTTTCTTCAATGGCCTGTCGAAGTCGCTGTTTCAGTCGATGCAGCACTTCAGTGACCTGAACATGCAGCTGGCGCAAGGCTTGCTGGAAGAAAGCACGGTCACCAGTCAGAACCTGCTGACGGTCGAGCGCGCTGAAGATGCGTTCCAAGTGGCTGCCGCATCGGGCCAGCCTGCCGCCGAGCAGCTGCGCAAGTACCAGCAACAGGTGTCGCGCCTGGCAGCCGATACGCAGGTCGAACTGGCCAATGTGGCAGAGCGTCATGTGAATGAAACGAGCCGTACCGCCAAGGCCCTGGCCGAAGAAGTGGCCCGCACCGCTTCGGAAGAAACGGAGAAAAACGTGCGCAAGCAGCAGGAAGCGATGCAGCGCATGGCCGAACCGTTCCAGGCTTATCAGCAAAACGGCGCCAACCGCGACCAGCAGCGTGGCGCGCAAAGCCGTGACGGCCAAAGCCTGCAAAGCGCCGGCCATCAGGGCAGCCAGCAGTCGTCCGGCAGCGAAGGTTCGGCCAGCGGCAGCGCACAGCAAGCGGGTTCCGCGCAAGGCAAGAGCAGCAGCACCAGCCGTAAAGAGTAAGCACGAGGCGGCTTGCAGCTGGGCCGCATCGCGAGGGCCGAGCCTTGCCATGCAGCTAGCTATGCGGCTAGCCGGCACGCGGCATCGTGCGTATTGATCCGGGCAGCGCGCCCGCCCTTCACGGGGCGGGCGTTTTGTCGTATGCGTGCGGCTCAGGCGCCGGCGTGGCCGCGCCAGACGGGCGGGTTGGCAAGGCCATGTTTGTTGGTGCGGTTGTCTCGGGCAAGATCGCGGTCCCGCTGTTCGCATCGATGAAGGCGCTGACGGCGTCCAGGGTGGGCGCCAGCCTGCGCAAGGGAGCGGCCAGCGTGGCGACGAGGGTGGCGTGGCCCACGTGGTCGAAATAGGTTTCCGTCACGGGCCGGTGCAGCGCGCGCAAGGCGCTGGCCAGGCCGCCCGTGTTGCGTTGCGGATCGACCAGTTTATCCTTGCCTAGCGCCGGGGCGATCAGCAGGGCGGGCGGGGCGTCGGCCGTCACGTGATGGATGGGCTGCGAAGCGGCAGGCGTGTCCGGGTAAAAGAAAACGGGCCGGGTGATGATGTTTTCGATCGGCAGGAAATCATAGGGGCCGGCCAGGCCTATCCAGCCCCGCAAGTCTTGCGGACGCATGCCGTGGCGCGCCAGCAGGCTGGCGTCGAGCGCCAGCATGGCCGCGTTGTAGGCGCCGGCGCTATGGCCCATGACGAACAGACGCGCCGGATCGCCCCCATGGCGGCTCGACTCCATTGCAGCCCAGGCCACTGCACGGGCCGCATCCTGCAAGATTTCGGGGTAGTGCACGTCTGGATACAGCCGGTAATCGGCGATCACGGCCAGGTAGCCGCGCGCGGCGAGCGCATGGCCGACGAAGGCATAATCGGCGCGCTCGCCCGTCGTCCAGTTGCCTCCATAAAAGAACACCACCACGGGCACGGGTCCCGTGCGGATTTTTGGGGCGTACACATCGAGCTTTTGCCGTGGCAGGGGGCCGTAGGCCAAGCCACGCGTCACTTGCGAGGCGCTGCCGGACGACAGGGCATTGATGGCGGTCAAGGGCGAGCAGGCGGCCAGGCCGGCAGCGAGCGGGATGGCCGCCAGCAAACCGAGCAGGGTGGTACGCAGGATCGTCATGCTGGCTCCCGATGGTGAATGATGATGCTTGCAGTGTAGGCCAGGCTGGGCAGGGCGCACACGGGGAAGTTGCTCTCTAGCATAGATAAATGTTGCATGCGTCAATCAATCCTGTAACAGCCATTTGCGCGCCGTGGCGATGACGGCGTCCGACAGGGTGCGTGTGAGGGGCGTCTGGATATCCCAGGCATGCCAGGTCAGTGGCACGTCGAGCGCTTGACCGGCCGCCACGTCGACGAGCCTGCCGGCGGCCAGCGCCGTTTCCGCCTGCAGCAAGGGCACCATGCCATAAGCATAGCCCGCTTCGATGAAGCGCACGAAGTCGCGCGCCGAACCGAGCACATGGTGCGGATAGCGGCCCGTGTAGCCGAGGCGGTGCTGCAGATAGCGCTCGTGCAGCGCATCCTTGCTGCCAAACGTGATGGCGGGCGCCTGGCTGACGGCTTCCACCGTAAAGCCATGGGGAAACCACTGTTGCGCGAACCCTGGCGAGGCCACGCACAGGTAGCGCATGCCGCCCAGCGGCGTGGCGGTGGTGCCGGCCACCAGGTCGTTGGCGCTGGTGACGCAGGCAAACACGCGCCCTTCGCGCAGCTGGCTCAGAGTGTGGTCCTGGTCGTCGAGGCGGATATCGAGCAGGCAGGACGGCGGCAACAGCAGCGGCCCCAGCGCTTCCGGAATCCACGTGGCGGCGCTGTCGGCGTTAACGGCGATGGCCAGCGCCGGCAATTGCGTGGTGGGACCGGGCTGGGCGTCGAGCGCCGCTTCGAGCAGCTTGACTTGCCGGTAGTGGGCGATCAGCCGCTGGCCCGCTTCCGTGGGCAGGGGCGGGTGGCTGCGGATGATCAGCAGGGTGCCTTCCAGATTTTCCAGGGTGCGGATGCGCTGCGACACGGCCGGCTGGCTGATTGCCAGCGCCTGCGCGGCCTTTTCAAAGCTGCCCAGGCCGATCACGGCGTCGAGAGCGGCCAATCCACGGTAATCGACGACGCGCATAAGTTTCTCTTATATATGGTTAGAATCATTCATTATACTTATATTTACTTTTTCTTTACACTGTTGAAATAGGGTAACAACTCCACTCTGCCGCGCGGTCCTCCTGGTTCCGCACCACCCTCCACCTACCTCTGATGACTTTGCCTTTGCCGGCAGAGCGTGGGCGGCCGTGCGCGTGATGGAAAGCAATAAAGGAATCGATATGGACAGCGCAATCTTCTTGAAAGGCATGGGGCTCGGCGCGAGCCTGATCGTGGCCATCGGCACGCAAAACGCATTCTTGCTGAAACAGGGCTTGAAGCGGCATTACGTGCTCACCTGCATCCTGGTCTGCCTCGTGTGCGACGCGATGTTGATCACGGCCGGCGTGGCCGGCATGGGCACGTTCATTGCCGACAATCCTAATTTCCTGCTGTGGGCCAAGGCTGGCGGCGCCACCTTCCTGATCGCCTACGGCTTGCGCGCCGCCAAGTCGGCCTGGCGCCCAACGGCCCTGACGGTGTCGGCCGCCAAGTCGCCCGAAGGCTACTGGGCCGTGATCGGCGCGGCGCTGGCGTTCAGCCTGCTGAACCCGCACGCCTTCCTCGACACGGTCATCCTGCTCGGCTCGATCGGCGGCCAGCATGAAGGCGTGGGACGCTTCTATTTCGCCGGCGGCGCCATCATGGCGTCGGCCCTGTGGTTCTTCCTGCTGGGCTTTGGCGCCCGCTACCTGGCGCCAGTATTTGCCAAGCCCATGGCCTGGCGCGTGCTCGACGGCATCATCGCCCTCGTCATGTGGGCCATCGCCGCCTCGCTGTTCCTGTAAGCGTGACAAGCGCCGCAGCCTGCCTGCGGCGCGCGGCAATTCCCCGTAGAATAGCCGTCAACTTGATGCTACGCTTTACAGGAATGCCATGACCACCACGCCAGACTCCCTGCACATCGTGTGCCCCCATTGCGACGCCGTCAACCGCTTGCCGGCCGCGCGGCTTGCAGAACAGCCCACTTGCGGCAAGTGCCAGAAGGATTTATTCACGGGCCAGCCCGTGGACCTGGCCAGCGCCCGTTTCCTCAAGCATATCGAACGCAGCGACATTCCCGTGCTGGTCGACTTCTGGGCGCCATGGTGTGGCCCGTGCCGCAGCATGGCGCCATTTTATATCCAGGCCGCCAAGACCCTGGAACCGGCGTTCCGCGTCGTCAAGGTGAACACGGAAGCGTCGCCGGACCTGGGCAGCCGCTTCAATATCCGCAGCATTCCCACCCTGGCCCTGTTTCGCAAGGGCGTGGAAGTGGCGCGCCAGCCGGGCGCCATCGATGCGAACGCCATCGTCGCGTGGGCACGAGACAAGGCACGATTTTAAACATCCAGAGAAAACCGTCGAGGTTTTCGATTTGACATTTAATATGGCGCCATATTATATTGTGCCTTATGATGAAACTCGAACAGAAATACACGGCCTTGCTCGGTGACGTGCAGCGCCGCGCGCTTGGCGCGGACACGCAGGCATCGATCGGGCGCTTGCGCCTGTGCTTTGAAGTGCTGGGCCTGGCGTCCGCCATCGATGGCGATTGCGCCGCGCGCCTCGGCCGGCATGGCTTGTCCGAAGGCAAGTTTGTGCTGCTGTCCCTGCTGCGCGGCGTGCCCGACGGACTTTCGCCGCACGAATTGGCCGAGCGGGCAGGGGTGACGCGCGGCACCATCACGGGCTTGCTCGACGGCCTCGAACGCGACGGTTTCCTGGCGCGCCATCCTGATCAGCTCGATCGGCGCAAGCTGCTCGTGCGCCTGAGCGCCAAGGGAGAAGCCGCCGCCGCGACCCTGGTCGATGAACACGCGCAATGGATCGCCAGCCTGTTTGCTGATTTCACGCCGGCAGAAATGCAGATGTTGAGCGCGCTGCTGGAAAAAGCCTGGCGCAAGACGGATCGGGGTGCGCCATGAGCCGCGGCGTCGCCGACATCGCACCCGCGCGCCTGGCCCTGTTGAACGACGGGAGCGTGGCCAGCGCGACCCTGACGGAAGGGCTGGCCATCGATTTCGCCCAGTTGCTGGCTACGGCCGTGCCTGGTATTGCTACGTCCGGGCTGGAGTGGATGCGCGCGCAGGCGGCAGACGGCATCACCAAGCGCATGGCACTGGCGGCGCAATTGTTGCTGGACGCCAACGCCGACCTGGCTTTGCTGCAAGCCCACCCATCCGACACGGTACGCGGCTGGGTCTGCTTTGCCATCGCCGCCCAGGCTGGCTTGAGCTTGCCGCAACAGCTGGCTGCCATGCGGCCGCTGGCCGACGATAAGCACTTTGGCGTGCGCGAATGGGCTTGGCTGGCGCTGCGTCCCCATCTGGCGGCGCATCTTGAAGAGGCCATCAGCTTGCTGTCGCCGTGGACGGCGGACCCGTCGGAGCGAGTGCGCCGCTTTGCCTGCGAAGCGCTGCGCCCGCGCGGCGTGTGGTGCGCGCATATTGCCCGCTTAAAAGAACAGCCGCAGCTGGCCTTGCCCGTGCTGCAGCCCTTGCGCGCCGACCCGGCCGTCTATGTGCAGGATTCCGTGGCCAACTGGCTTAACGATGCGGCCAAGAGCGAGCCGGACTGGGTGCGCAGCCTGTGTGCGCAATGGCTGCAGGAAACCCCTGCTGCCGCGACGCAGCGCATCTGCAAGCGCGCCCTGCGTTCGATTTCTTGATTTTTTGGAGGACAAACATGCATTATCTGTTGGAACTGTATAGCCCGAAACCGGCCTGGCTGGCCCTCGACGGCGCCGCGCGCCAGGCGTATTTCGACAGGGTGGGCGCCGGCATGGCGGCCTTGTCCGGCATGGGCGCCGAAGCGCTGGCCATGGGCGCCATCGATGGCGGCAAGCTGCACGCGGCTGCCCAGCAATTCTATGCCGTCTGGCGCTTCCCGGATGAGGCGGCATTGGACGCCTTGCTGGCCGGCATCGCCGCCACGGGCTGGCATGATTATTTCGACACAGTCAATGCGGCTGGCACGGCCGTGGATTTTCCTGGCCACCTGGCGCAGCTGGCGACCATCTAAGCGTACGGCGTTTTCCTTGCCACTGAGGTAAAGTTGGCATTTCCATCTGAATACCGACGTTGATGCCGACCAAACTGCTCTCCACCCTGTTGCTTGCCCTGGCGCCCATGCTGGCGTCAGCAGTCCCTGCCACCCCGCAAGCCCTCGTCGTCGCCGCCCGCAAGCAGGTGGGCGTGACCGTGCAGTACGATCCGCGCTATGAGCGGCTCGCCTATCCGGGCGGCGACGTGCCGATTGAGCGGGGCGTGTGCACGGACGTGGTCGTGCGCGCTTACCGCCAACTGGGGCAGGATTTGCAGGTGCTCGTGCACGAAGACATGCGCAAGGCGTGGCAGGTGTACCAGCAGCAGGGACGCTGGCAGATGAAGGGGCCGGACCGCAATATCGACCACCGCCGCGTGCCGAACCTGGGCACCTACTTTACCCGCCACGGCACCAGCCTGCCGCCAAGCAAGGAGGCGAACGCTTACCGCGCGGGCGACATCGTCACGTGGCGACTGCCGGGCAACCTCACCCATATCGGCATCGTCAGCGACAAGCAGTCGTGGAGCGGCACGCCGCTCATCATCCACAACATCGGCGAGGGCGCGCGCGAGGAAAATATTCTGTTCAGCTATCCGGTTACGGGACACTATCGCTGGCAGCCGCGCTGACGGATACGGGCGCTATTTCCTGCAGAATCGCCAGCACCTTGGCCAGCGCCGTGTCGATATCGAGCTTGTCGATGGCGCCATAGCCGAGGAACAGGCCTTCATGGCGGGCGGGGCCGTGGTAAAAGCTGGCCAGCGCATACAGGCTGATGTCGGCCAGGCGCGCGCGGCGCTGCAATTCGGCGATATCGAGCGGCGCCTGGGCCAGTGCCGCCACGTGGAAGCCGGCGCTGGCCGGCACCAGGCGGAACCATGGCGCCAGCGGGCCGTTGAACCAGTGCAGCAGCCGCTCGCGCCGCCCCGCATAGATATCGTGGCAGCGGCGGATGTGGCGCAGCAAATGGCCGTCGCCGATGAACTTGGCCAGCGCATGCTGGCCCAGGCTGGCCGTATGGCAATCGCTCAGGTATTTCACCGTCTGCACGGCGGCCACGATGGCTTCCGGCAGCACCACGTAGCCTAGCCGCAGTTCCGGCAACATGATCTTGGAAAAGCTGCCCACGTGCGCGACGATGCCGTAGCGGTCCATGCTTTGCAGCGCATCCTCGGGCCGGCCCTCGTAGCGGAAGGCGCTGTCATAGTCGTCCTCGATGATGATGGCGCCCAATTGCTGCGCCCGCTCCAGCAAGGCGTGTCGGCGCGCCATGCTCATCGGCATACCCAGCGGGAATTGATGCGCGGGCGTGACATAGATCAGTCGCGTGCCGTCCGGGATTTGCCCGACGATCAGGCCATCCTCGTCCACTTCGATGCCCACCACGCGTGCGCCCTGGCTGGCGAACACGGCGCGCGCCACCGGGTAGCCGGGTTCTTCCACGGCAACTGTGTCGCCCGGTTCGAGCAGGGTTTGCGCCAGCAGGTGCAAGGCTTGCTGCGCGCCGCTGGTGACGAGCACCTGTTCCTCGGTGCAATGGATGCCGCGGCTGAAGGCGGCATGGCCGGCAATCGCCGCGCGCAAGGCGGGCAAGCCTTCCACGGGGCCATAACGGCCGCGCGCCTGTCCGCCCTGGCGCAGGGCGTGCAGCATGCAGGCGCGCCATTCATCCTGCGGGAAGTGCGCGGGCGTGGCGCGTCCGCCGATGAAGGCGTAGCGCGCCGGCGTTTCCTGGCTGGCGCGGCGCAAGGGCGTGGGCGTCGCTTCCCAGCGGGCGATGCGCTGCGCGCTGGCCAGCGGCGTGCTGGCGTGGCGCCGCTGCGGCGAGGCGTGCGGCGTCTGCACGAAGCTGCCCACGCCCACTTTGCCGACCAGCAGCTTTTCATAACCGAGCTTGTCATACACGTCGGACACCGTCTTGCGCGACAGGCCCAGCTGGCTGGCCAGCAGGCGCGAGGGCGGCAATTGCTGGCCGTCCGTCAGCCGGCCCGAGCGGATGGCTTCGCTGAGCTGGCGGTACAGCTGGCCGCCCAGGTCGCGCGTGCCGTCGATCAGGATATGTAATTCCATGGTGTGTCTGCTGGTGGTCTGCTGTTTTTCGGGGAGATTGGCCTGCCGCACGCTCTTCTTGCGCTTCTACAATGATGCATCTCTACTTTATCAAGGAATGCCATCATGACACAGCAACGACTCGACTTTGTGCAAGCTTCGCCCGATGCCATCAAGGCCATGTATGCGCTGGAAGCGGCGATTGCCAAGCTGGGCGTGGAACACTCGCTGCTCGAGCTGATCCGCCTGCGCGCCTCGCAAATCAATGGCTGCGCCTTTTGCGTGGACATGCACACGAGCGACGCGCGCAAGGCGGGCGAAACGGAACGCCGCCTGTATGCCGTGTCCGTCTGGCGCGAAACGCCATTCTTCACGCCGCGCGAGCGGGCCGTGCTGGCCTGGACGGAAGCGCTGACCCTGCTGCCGCAGAACCATGCGTCCGACGCAGACTACGCGGCGCTGGCGGAACAATTGACACCGGCGGAAATGGTCAACGTCACCCTGGCCATCGGCTCCATCAATACCTGGAACCGCCTGGCCGTGGGCTTTCGCAAGATGCCTGAATAAATCCTGTGTTCGTTCGCGAACAGACGGCTGGCTGCCCCCTGCGTAGGCTGAACGGATGATTGATCAGCCAGGGAGCAGCCATGCAAGTACCTATCGGGGAAGGCGCCGACAAGACGCCGGAGCAGCACGAAGAAGCGCGCCGCGAATTCATCGCCGAACTGTGGCGGCGCTACGAAGCCTTGCAGGAATGGGCCGTCAGCCACTGGCCCGACCAGCAGCACCCCCTCAGTTCCGCCGACTTCGTCGAGGCGCGCAAGGAGATATTGGGCTTGCGTTCGCCGGCGGGGTCGTTGAACCAGCCGTCGCAAAAGGATGAAGCGGAACCGGAGCAGGGCGGGGCGCAGTATGTGGACGTCACCCCTGCACCATGGCCGTAGGTCGGATTAGCGCTTGCGCGTAATCCGACGTCACCCGCCAACAATGTTGTCGGATTACGGCCCTCCGGGCCTAATCCGACCTACGCGTTGCTCTTCCCTTGAGCAAACACCCAGCAAACCAAACTCACCAGCAACCCCGCCATCACGCCATACGCCAGGTTCAAGGCGCTGTCGAACAGCAGCGGCGCCACCAGGCCCGAGACGAGGGCGAACAGCAGCATCTGGATGAACGATTGCATCGACGATGCCAGTCCGCTGTTGTTGGGGAAGTGGTTCAGCGCCATCAGGGTCATCGGCGGCATGGCGATCGACAGGGCGAACGAGTAGAAGAACAGCGGCAGTACGGCCCACGGCACTTCGGCGGCAAAGACATAGTTGTAGCCGATGTTGGCTGCAGCGGCCACCAGCATCAATATGAAACCGGCCCAGATCATCTGGCGCTGGCTGTAGCGGTGGGCGATTTTCGCCGACAGGGCCGAACCGAACACCATGCCGCTGATCAAGGGAATGAACAGCCAGGCAAACGCTGTTTCCGGCAGATGCAGGATATTGATGATGAAGTAGGCGGCCGAACCGATGTACAGGGCGAAGCCGCCAAAGGCGGCACCGATGGCCGTCGACAACAGCAGGAACTGGCGTTGGCACAGCACTTTCCAGTAATTGACGGCGATGTCGCCCAGGTGGAAGGCGTGGCGCTGTTCCTTCGGCAGGCTTTCCGGCAGCGCGCGCCAGACGACGACGAACATCAGCACGCCGAACGCCGTGAGGAACCAGAAGATCCAGCGCCAGCCCAGGCCCACCTGCAGCCAACCGCCCAGCACGGGCGCGATGGCCGGCGCCAGCGCGAACACCATCATGATGTGCGAGAGGATTTTTTGCGCGGCGGCGCCCGAATAGCGGTCTTGCACGATGGCGCGGCCAATGACGGAACCGGCGCCCGCCGACAGTCCCTGCAGCACGCGCCAGGCCAGCAGCCAGCCCAGCGACGGCGCCAGCGCGGCGCCCACGGAGGCGATCACATACAGCACCAGCGAGACGAGAATCACGGGACGGCGGCCGAACGAGTCGGACAGGGTGCCGTAAAACAGCATCATGAAGGCGAACGTGAACAGGAAAAAGCTCAGGGTTTGCTGCACCAGCAGGGGGCTGGCATTGAAATCTTGCACGATGGCGGGGAACGACGGCAGATAGGTGTCAATTGCAAGCGGTCCGACCATCGCCAGGCCCGCCAAAATCCATGTTAATAATTTAGTCATGTTGAAGAGTGTTTTTGTTAGTCCGTCATTTTACGCTAGTGGCAACAATCGGGTTTGATCGCAGGCCGCCACGTGATCTATATGCGTTTTTCGCATATTGAATCTTGAAATTCTTCGTTTGAATCGCCATGCCTGGCCGCTAAGCTTGGGCGACCCGGCTTGTTTGCCATTTTTGGAAGTGATACGCCATGCACAGCATTTATCCAGCGGCGCCCGCCGACGACACGGCCCAGTGGAACCTGGGGCCCGTGATCCAGGCCTTGCGCAGCTCGCGCGAAGACAAGCACAAGATCCGTCATAACGGCAGGGTGCGCGAACTGCCGTCGCGCGAAGCGCTCACCACCATCGTCAACGGCCTGTCGGCGGCCCTGTTCCCCACGCATTACGGGCGGCCCAACCTGACGGATGAAAGCATCGATTACTTTGTCGGCGACACCCTCAACACCACCTTGAACCGCCTCAGCGAGCAGGTGCGGCGCGGCTTGCTGTTCTCGGTGCCGGCCGGCGATGAGGGCGATGGCGCCAATGACGATGCGGCCCTGGCGCAGCAGGCGCGCGACATCACGCGCGCCTTCGCCGCCAGCCTGCCCGACATCCGCGCCTTGCTCGTGTCGGACGTGCAGGCCGCCTATGCGGGCGACCCGGCCGCCACCTCGGTGGCCGAGATCATGCTTTGCTATCCGGGCACCATCGCCATCCTGTACCATCGCCTGGCGCACCGCCTGCATGCGCTCGGTGCGCCATTCCTCGCGCGCCTGATCGCCGACATCGCGCATACCCTGACGGGCATCGACATTCACCCTGGCGCGCACATCGGCGCCTCCTTCTTCATCGACCATGGCACGGGCGTCGTGATCGGCGAGACGGCCATCATCGGCCAGCGCGTGCGCCTGTACCAGGCCGTGACCTTGGGCGCCAAGCGTTTTCCGGCCGACGCTTCCGGTGCGCTGATCAAGGGCACGCCGCGCCATCCCATCGTCGAGGACGACGTGGTCATTTACGCGGGCGCGACCGTGCTGGGGCGCATCACCATCGGCGCGGGATCGACTATCGGGGGGAATGTGTGGCTGACGCAGAGCGTGCCAGCTAACAGCAATGTATCGCAGGCGCAGATGCGTAACGATTAGGTGCGGCGGAAGGGGCGTAACCCCAGAGTTAGGGCTGGGGTCAGACCCGACGGGGGAATGCGCCCCAAAGGGCGGATTCCGATCGCGAAGCGACTGACCCCACAGTTTTACTTCACCGTCAGCACTTCATACCGCGCCACTGGCACGCCATCCTTCAGCAGCAGCAATTCCTGGTCGGCGTAGCGGTAGCCATTGACTTCGCCCAGGGTGCTCAAGAGCAGGCGCTCGAGGTCCATGTCCTGCGGCTGGCACATCATCATGGTGCCGGCCATTTGTCCAAAGTTCAAGGTGCTGACGCCATCGCTGGTGTAGCCGCCCATCATCTGGTTGCAGCCGCTGTTGCCGCTGGCGCGGCCATCAGCCAGCTGCAGGGTCACTTCGCGTTGCTCGGGCGCCTTGCGCACCACTTGCTTGCCCTTCAATTCCTTCAGCTTCCACTGCGTGCCCGTCAGCTTCGGCGCCGGCTTGGCGGGCGAGGTGGCGCCAGGCGCGGCGGCGGCAGCATCGCTGCGCACGGGCGTTTGCGCGCAGCCGGCCGTGATGGCGACGATGGCGGCGAGGGGAATCAGTCTGGCGAGTGTGAACATGGTATTTCCTGGTTAACGTGATAAGTAATAGCCGTCAGCGTAGCAGATCGGCGCCGCGCCAGCGTGCACGGTTGACAAGCTCGCTGGCAAGTTCACTGCTGTTTTTCCTGCTCCAGCCGGGACTCAAGCACGGTGCGCGCCGCCGCCGCATAGGCGCGGCAAGCCTGCGGGTCGACAAACGCCTCGCTGCCGGCCGTGGTGCTCGCTTCCAGCCTTTCCCACAATTGGGACGCTTCCGGGTGGGCCGAGATCAGCACGTCGCACGGCAGTTTTTCCAGGGTCTCGAAGCTGTGGCGCAAGTCCGCCACCGCGTTCGGATATTCGCTGCTGGCGCTGAACTTGAAGCCGGGACGCGAAACGGCGTTGAGGCTGTCCGCATAGACCATGTTCAGGCAGCGGGGGCCGTCGCACGATTGCCACGTCCAGCTCAGGCCTCCGGGCGTGTGGCCCGGCGTGGCGTGCGCCGTCAGGTTGACGGGACCGACGTTGAACTGGCCGCCGTCGCGCGCCAGGCGCATGTCCTTGACGGGCGGGTACTTGGGCAGCGCGTGGTATTGCGGATCGTCCGGGCCCACTTCGCCCGACGCCAGGTCCAGCGCGGCCGACGGGCTGGCCGCCACCAGCGCATCGCTGCGCCGCTGCAGTTCGGCCAGGCCGCCCGCATGGTCGATATGGCCGTGCGAATTGAGGATCAGTTTCACATCCTCGATGCGAAAGCCCAGGGTGGCGATATTGGCGATGATCTTGGGCGCCGACTCCGGCAAGCCGCCGTCGATCAGCACATGGCCCTGCGGCGACGTCACCAGCACGGAGCTGAGACCTTTCACTCCCACATAATAGGTATTGCCGAAGATGCGGAACGGCGCCTGGTCCGCGTTCCAGATGGCGCAGACATCGCAGCCCGGCGTCTGTGCCTGGGCGACGGGGCTGGCCAACAGAAGCGCCAGCGCCAGCGCCGGCGCGCGTGTAAGTGTGAGGGGCATTGCGATCCTTATCCGTGTTGCCAAGGTGGCGTATGCTGACATGGAACGGGGCTGGACGCAAACGTCACAACGATGCGGGCGGCGCATCGCCAGTGTCCTTGTACACCAGTTCGATCAGGGTGTCGTCCGCATAGCGGGTATCGCCCACGGGGGCCAGGAAGGACGTGCCGCCATTTTTCACCTGCAGCGCGACGCGGCGCTCCCCATCGAGCAGGGTGGCGCTGGCGATGGCCGGATCGCTGTGCGTGCCCATCTTGAGCGCGTCGGCGGAACACCAGTCGGTGGTGCGCAGCTTGGTGGCGACCAAGGTGCGTATCAAAAATGGGGTCTCCTTCTTGGCGATGGCGACCGTCACCTGGCATTGCAGGCGCAAGTCGCCCAGGCGGCGCATGCCGGGCGGCACACCGTCGCTGCGGACGCTGGCCTGCCAGCGGAACTGGCCTTGCTTCCTGTTGGTGACCAGGTCCGCATCTTCGCTGTCGGCTTGCGCGCTGCGGGGCAGCACAAAGCTGCCATTGGCCGACAGGGGTACGGGGATAGTGGTGTCGTTGCCGGCGATGCGCAAGGTCACGTCCTGCATGGCGTCCGCCGGAGCGTCGGGTCCTGGAATCAGTTGGAAGCGCACTTCGCGCGCCTTGGGTGCCAGTGCATGGTAGTTGTCAAAGGCATCGAGGCCCGCCGCCATCACGCGGTAGGATTTCAATTCCGGATTGCGGATGCTGTTGACGTGGATGGACTGGCCGGTGTCGGCCGGCGCATCGGCGTGCGCCGCGCTGTGGCCGAGGGCCAGGATGGCGAGGGCGGTAAGGAAAAAAAGGTGCACGTAGCCGCCTGTTTGTTTTTAACATGGCAAGCTAACATGAATGGCAAGGCTTGTCACTGGGGCGGCGAGCCAGCCTCAGATCGCGTGCGCGGCGTGCAGTTCGTCGAGGATGGTCTCCTTCAATTGCGCCTGCGCTGCCGGCGTGCGCAGGCGGGGGCGGGGTGCGGCCACGTCGTAATGGGCGCGCGGCGGTCCGGCGCGCGTATCGAGCATGACGATGCGGTCGCTCAGGTACAGCGCTTCGTCGATATCGTGCGTCACCAGCAGCACGCTCAAACCATGGCGCGCGGCGACGGCGGCCAGCAAGTCCTGCAGCTTCATGCGTGTAAAAGCGTCGACGGCGGAAAACGGTTCGTCCAGCAGCAGGATGCGGGGCTGGCCAAACAGGCCGCGGGCAATCGCCGCGCGCTGCGCCTGGCCGCCCGACAGCTGCTTGGGCAGGCTGTGCGCATGGCCTTGCAAGCCCACTTCCTCCAGCAGTTGCGCGACACTGGGATCGTCTGCGCCACCGGCACCGAGGCCGAAGGCGATGTTTTGCGCCACCGTCAGCCAGGGAAACAAACGCGGTTCCTGGAAGATCAGGCCGATGTCGGCGTGCACGCCCGCCAGCGGCTGGCCGCCCAGGCGCAATGTGCCGCGAAAGTCCGTATCGAGCCCCGCCACGATGGACAGCAGGCTGCTCTTGCCGCAGCCGCTGGCGCCGATCAGGCTGACGATCTCGCCCTGGCGCAGCTGCAATTGGAGGTTATGCAGCACGCGCCGCGCGCCATAGGATTTGTCATGGATGGCAATGTCAAGCAGGGCAGTCATGCGTGGAGGCTTTCGTCAGGTGGTGGCATAGCTGTCGCGCCAGGCGAGCAAACGGGTTTCCAGGCGTTGCATCAGGCTGTCGCTGGCCTTGCCCAGCACGGCCAGCAGCACGATGGCGGCCAGCACGATGTCGGCGCGGCTCGTTTCGCGCCCGTCGCTGAGCAGATAGCCGAGGCCCTGGCTGGCGGCGATCAGTTCTGCCGCCACCATGAACATCCAGGCCAGGCTCAAACCATTGCGCAGGCCTGTGAAGATGGCGGGCAGGGCGGCCGGCAGCAGCACGCGCCGCGCCAGCGCGGGACGGCTCAAACGGTACATGCGCGCCGCGTCGATCAGCTTGCGGTCCACGTCGCGGATGCCCGACGCCACGCCCATGTAGACGGGGAAGAAGGCGCCGATGCCGATCAGTACCAGCTTGGGCGCTTCATCGATGCCCAGCCACAGCAGCAGCAAGGGCACCCAGGCCAGAGAGGGAATCGCGCGCAGGGCCTGGAACGTGGGGTCGAGCAGCGCCTCCAGCGTGCGGTTCAAGCCCACGGCCGCGCCGAGCACGATGGCCAGCAGCGCGCCGCCCGCAAAGCCGATGGCCACGCGTGTGGTACTGGCCAGCACGTGGCCGGCCAGGCCCTGGCGTGCCAGGTCGGCGATGGTGGTGGCGATGTCGCTGGGCGCCGGCAGCAGGTTGGCGGGGATGGCGCCCGCGCGCACGCCCAGTTCCGCCGCCAGCAGCGCCAGGGTGGGCAGCAGCAGGCCAAGCGCCACGCGCGGCAAGGGAGGAGGCTTGCGCCGGACGCCGGTCTCGTTGGCCTGTACCGGTGCGGCGAGCGTGTCTCTGGCCATGACCGCTTACGCTTTGCCGATGAAGGGGGCGGCGAAGCGCGTGTCGACGAGGTCCGCGATGGCGCGGTTCAAGTCGGCGCCCGGCTTGACCAGTGCTTCATCGACGAGGATGGGCGCGGCCACCAGCAGGGCCTTCACATGTTCGTTCGACGGCTGCGGATTGCTGAAGTCACTGCGCAGCTTCACCTGCAGCAGCGCCACCGGCAGGCTGACCTTGGCTTCCTCCGACAGGATCTTCGCCGCCTCGGCCGGATAGGTGCGTATCCAGGCGCGCGCCCGTTCGTAGGCCTGTATCACCTTGCCCACTTCGGCGGGGCGGCTGGCAAGGAATTCCTCGCGCACGTTCAGGAAACCGTAGGTGTTGAACGCTACGTTGCGGTAGATCAGACGCGACCCCGCTTCCAGTTCGCTGGCGGCCATGTGCGGGTCGAGGCCGGCCCAGGCATCGACCTTGCCCTGCTCCAGCGCCGCGCGGCCGTCGGCATGCTGCAGGCTCACGTGTTCGATATCGCCGCGTTTCAGTCCCGCCGTCTTCAATGTGCGCAGCAGGAACAGATACGGGTCGGTGCCCTTGGTGGCGGCCACCTTCTTGCCCTTCAAGTCGGCGATGCTGCGGATGGGGCTATCCTTGCGCACCACCAGCGCCGTCCATTCGGGACGCGAAAAAATATACGGCGCGCGGATAGGATTGCCGTTGGCGCGCGCCAGCAGGGCGGCCAGACCGGCGCTCGAACCGATGTCGATGCTGTTGGCGTTCAGGTATTCGAGCGCGCGGTTGCTGCCCGCGCTGAGGACCCACTTGATGCTGGTGCCGTCCGGCTTGAACGCTTCTTCCAGCCAGCCGAAGCGGCGCAGCACCAGGCTGGCGGGCGAATAATAGGCGTAATCGAGGCGCAGCTCCTTCAGCGGCGCTTGCGCGGCGGCGCGGGTGAGGCCGGGCAAGGCGGCGAGGGCGGCGCCGCTGGCGGCCAGTTGCAAGATGGTTCTGCGTTTCATGGTGTCCTTGAATGGGGAATCGGATATGTCAGGCCGCTGCCAGGGCGTCGGCGGCGGGTGCGATGCTGACCAGGCGTCCCGCGTGATCGGCAGGCAGGCGCGGGCCCTGGCCGAAGACCTTGTGCCGCAAGCTGCCTTCCTCGTAATGGGTGCGGTAGCGGCCGCGCCGTTGCAGTTCCGGCACGATGTGGGCCACCACATCGGCCATGCTGTCGTGCGCGACGGCGAAGGCGAGGTTGAAACCGTCGATGCCCGTTTCATCGAGCCAGCTTTCCAGCTGGTCGGCCACCTGGCGCGCATCGCCCACCAGCACGGGGCCGCGCCCGCCCAGGCCGATGTATTCGGCCGCTTCGCGTACCGTCCACGTGCGATCCGGGTCGGCCTGGCTGAACGAGGCCAGCGCCGAGCGGCCGGCCGGGGAATCGATGTAGTCGATGGTGGCGTCGAGCGGGTAGCGGCTGAAATCGACGCCCGTCCATCCCGATAGCAGCACGAGGGCCGCCTCGATATTCACGTGGCGCAGGTAGTCGGCGTGCTTGGCGCGCGCTTCTTCCTCGGTGGCGCCCGTGATGACGAGCGCCTGCGCGTAGATCAGCAGCGCGTCGCCATCGCGCCCGCTTTGCCGCACGGCGGCGCGCAAGTCGTCCGCATAGCGTTTCACCACCGTCTTGCTGGGACCACTGACAAAGGTCGCTTCCGCGTGGCGCGCCGCGAAGCGCGTGCCGCGCGGCGAGGTGCCCGCCTGGTACAGCAGCGGCGTGCGCTGCGGCGACGGCTCGCACAAATGGATGCCGGGCACCTGGTAGTGGCGCCCGGCATGGTTGATCGGATGGACTCTGGCCGGATCGGCGTAGATGCCGCGCGCCTTGTCGTTGACGACGGCGTCGTCATCCCAGCTTTTTTCCCACAGCTTGTAGACGACGTCGAGGTATTCGTCGGCCAGGTCGTAGCGCTCGTCGTGGCCCAGCTGCTGTTGCAGGCCCAGGTTGCGCGCCGCGCTATCGAGGTAGCCGGTGACGATATTCCAGCCGATGCGCCCACCCGTCAGGTGATCGAGCGTGGAAATGCGCCGCGCGAACGTATACGGGTGTTCGTAGGTGAGGGCGCAGGTGACGCCGAAACCCAGGTGCGTGGTCGCCTGCGCCATGATGGGCACGAGCGCCAGCGGATCGTTCAGCGGCACTTGCACGCCGTGTTCCAGGGCCGCATCGAGGCTGCCCCGGTACACGTCGTACACGCCCAGCACGTCGGCCAGGAACACCGCGTCGAACAGGCCCGCTTCCAGCAGCTGCGCCAGTTCCGTCCAGTGTGCGGGATCCGTGTAGCGGTGGCTGCGGTCGCGCGCATGCGTCCACAGCCCCGGCGACTGGTGGCCGACGCTATTCATCTGGAAGGCGTTGAAGCGTATCGTCTTTGCCATGGCTTACTTGGCCGCCGTCTGCAACGCTTGCTGGTAATCGGGTTTCGAATAGCCGGCAAAGTGCTTGTTTGTGATGTCGAGGAATTCGCGCGAGCGGTAGGCGGCCGCCAGGTCTTTCGCGAACTGCTTGTCCTTGTCGGCCGTGCGGACGGCCACCAGGTTGATGTAGTTGGGCGAGATTTTCTCGGCCACCAGCGCCTCCGTCAGTTTCAGTCCCGAGGCCAGCGCGTAATTGCCATTGATGAAGGAGTAGTCGGTGTCGCCCAGCGAGCGTGGCAGTTGCGCCGCTTCCAGCGGCAGCAGCTTGATTTTCTTCGTGTTGACGGCGATATCCTTTTCCGACGCGCGCACGGGGTCGAAGCTGGCGCGCAGCTTGATCCATCCCAGCTGGTCGAGCAGCACCAGCGCGCGCGCCTGGTTGGTCGGATCGTTCGGCAAGCCCACCGTCGTGCCTTCCTTCACGTCGTCCAGGGTCTTGTGCTTCTTGCTGTAGATGGCAATCGGCGCCGTGGGGATCGTGATCAGGTCCGTCAGGGCCAGCTTGTGCTCCAGCGCGAATTTCTTCAGGTAGACGATGTGCTGGAACACGTTGGCGTCGAGCGAACCCTCGGCCAGCGCGAAGTTCGGCTGGATGTAGTCATTGAACTCCACCAGCTTGACCTTGTAGCCCTGTTTTTCCAGGATAGGCTTGATGCCCAGTTTGATCTGGTCCGCATACGGCCCGGCGCTGGTGCCGATGGTGATGTCTTTCGGATCCTTGGCGTGGACGAAGCCGCTGGCCAGGGCGAGGGTCAGGGCGGTGAGGAGGATGCTGCGGCGGGCGATGGTCATGGTGGCTCCTTGGTGAATGAATCAGGAATACGCCGTCGGCTCGGGCACCGTGCCTGTCAAGGCAAAGCGTCCCAGGTCGCGCAGCTTGTAGTCGATGGGGTCGTGCAGGGTGTGCACGCGCACGTTGCGCCAGTAGCGGTCGAAGCCGTATTGGGCCGAGGTGGAACGGGCGCCCGTCAGTTCGAACATCTGGCTGCTGATCTCGAGTCCCGCCTTGTGCGCCAGGCATTTTGCTTCGGCCACGGAGACGGCCAGCAAGCCCCGTTCGCGCGCCGTTACCAGCGCGCCCTTGCGGAACACTCTTTCCAGTTCCTGCGCCGCCAAGTCGGCCAGCACTTGCGCGGGACGCAGCAAGAGCCACAGCTGGCCATAGCGGTGCTGCACCAATGGGTCGTCTGTTGCCTTGTCCACGCCCGAGGCAAACCAGGCTTTCGCCTGCGCGTCCGTGTACAGGCGCGCCGCCTCGAATGCGCCTTCGGCGATGCCCAGATAGAGGTTGCTCATGATCAGTTGCGCGATCTGCGAGCGCACGGTCGCTTGCGGCGTGGCAGCCTGCGCGGGCGCCTGCAGCACCAGCTCGCGCGGCAGGGCCACGGCCTGGAAATGCACATTGCCGCTGTCCGTCTGGCGCTGGCCGAAGGCGTCCCAGTCCGCCTGCACGGTGACGCCATCCTGGCGCGTGGGCAGGGCGGCGATCAGCGCCGTCTGCGTGGGCGCGTGCCAGGCGGAGACGGTCAGCCAGTCGGAACCCACGGAGCCGGAAGAAAAGCTCTTGATGCCGTCGAGGATATAGCCATCGCCGCTGTCGGTGGCCGTGACCCGTTTGTCGAGCGGGTTCAAGGCATTGCCCCAGAACAGTCGCTCGTCGACGGTCAGGGTGAGCAGGCGGCGCTGCTGCTGCGCGCTGCCATACAGCTGCAGGCCGGCCAGCTGCAAATGGTGGAAGCCGAAGACATGCGCGAGCGCGCTGTCGGCGCGCGCCAGGATGCGGATCACCTGGTAGACGAGGGGCCACGACGCGCCCTGGCCGCCGAATTCCACGGGAATCGATAAGGTCAGCAAGCCCGACTCGCGCAGCCATTCGCGTTCCTGCGCCGCATGGCCGCCGGCCTGGTCGCGGGCATTGGCCGTTTCAGCCAGGCGCGCAGCCAGCGCCGTGGCAATGCTGATGGCGTCCTGCAGGGGTTCCGGCACAGGCGGCTGGGGACGGGCGGCATGGAGAAAAACGCTAGACATGAGTGACATTCCAGAAAGACGATGACGCCGATATTGCACCGCCCCGCGTGCGCCGTACACGAAGAAAACCGCGCATGGATATGCGAAAAAAGCCATGCGGAGACCGGCGCCTTCGTTTGCGGGGCGTCAGGCCCGGATAGTCAAAAAACGCATATCGAAGCGCGAAAGCATTCGTTTTACTGGGCTTCTGATGGCGATAGGCTGCAAGCATCCGAACAACGCCACTTTCGACAACCTACAGGGACGGGCATCACATGAGCATCTTGTTATTGGGCGGTAGCCCGCAACTCCCATCGAGTTCCAGCCGCCTGCTGCTGCATATCGGCGAACAGCTGGCGCTGCAAGGCCACAGCTACGCCCAGCTGCATGTGCGCGACTTGCCGGCGCGCGCCTTGCTGCTGGCCGACTACGACGATGCGGCGATTGCCCGCGCCGTGCGCGCCGTGGCCGATGCGGACGCCATCGTGATCGCCACGCCCATCTACAAGGCGTCGTATACAGGGCTGCTGAAAGCCTTCCTCGACTTGCTGCCGCAAGATGGCCTGGCGGGCAAGCTGGTGCTGCCGCTGGCCACGGGCGGCGGCCATGCCCACACCCTGGCGCTCGACTACGCGCTGCGTCCCGTGCTCCATGCGCTGGGCGCCAAGCAAGTCTTCACCAGCATTTATGCCAATGCGCAGCAACTGGCGTGGCACGAAGAAGGGGGCTTGAGCCTGGACGCGCCGATTGCCGACCGCGTGCAGGCCGGCATCGAGGAACTCTCCACGGGCCTGTTCGTGCTGCAGGGACAGCGTCCGTCCGCGCCAACCGATATTTCGATCCCCGTGCGTTCGTTGCAAGACCAGCCGTACGCCCCCCACTATCAAGCCGCCTGATTATTCACCGACCAAGGAATTGCCATGACACACCGCCACGCACAACGACTCTCGCGCCGTACCACTTTGGGCCTGCTGTTTGCCGCCGCTGCCGGCATGATGGCAGCCGGCATGCCGGTCGCGGCGCAGGCGCAGGCCAAAGGGGAGCTCCAGGTGCAGGTGCGTATTGGCTACCAGAAATACGGCACCTTGACCCTGCTGAAGGGGCGGGGCACTCTGGAAAAACGCCTGGCCGAGCAGGGCGTGGGCGTGAAATGGACGGAATTCCCGGCCGGCCCCGTGCTGCTGGAAGGCTTGAACGTGGGCAGCATCGATTTCGGCACCGTGGGCGAGGCGCCGCCGATCTTTGCCCAGGCGGCCGGCGCCAACCTGGTCTACGTCGGCAATGAGCCGGCGTCGCCGGCCAGCGAAGCCATCGTCGTGCCCAAGGGTTCCGGCTTGCGCACCCTGGCCGACTTGAAGGGCAAGAAGATCGCCCTGAACAAGGGCTCGAACGTGCATTACCTGTTATTGAAAGCGCTGGAAAAAGCCGGCGTCGCGTACGCCGACATCCAGCCCGTGTTCCTGCCGCCGGCCGATGCGCGCGCCGCCTTCGAGCGGGGCAGCGTGGATGCCTGGGCCATCTGGGACCCGTTCCTGGCGGCCGCCGAAAAGCAGCTGGGCGCCCGCGTGCTGGCCGATGGCAAGGGCCTGGTGGCGAACTACCAGTTTTATCTTGCTTCGCGCACGTATGCGGAAAAAAATCCCGAGATCCTGCGCATCGTGCTCGATGAAGTGGCCAAGGTCGATGACTGGGGCCGCAACAACCCGGACGAAGTGGCGACGATCCTGTCGGCACAGACGGGGCTGGGCAAGGATGTCGTGGCGCTGGCCGCCTCGCGCTATGCGTATGGCGTGAAACCCGTGTCGGTCGACGTCATCGCGTCGCAGCAAAGGGTGGCCGATGCGTTTTCCGGCCTGAAGCTGATCCCGAAACCGATCGTCGTCAAGGACGCGCTGCTGCCGGCGCGCCAGCTGGCCACCAGCACAAAATAAACAAGCAAAGGAAAGTGCACCATGTCATTGAATGTCTTCTGGTTTATCCCTACCCACGGCGACAGCCGCTATCTGGGCACGTCGCAGGGCGCGCGCCCCGTCGATGCCGATTACCTGCGCCAGGTGGCCGTGGCCGCCGACACGCTCGGCTACGACGGCGTGCTGCTGCCCACGGGCCGCTCCTGCGAAGATGCGTGGGTGGTGGCTTCGTCGCTGATCAGCGTGACGCAAAAGCTCAAATTCCTCGTCGCCATCCGCCCCGGCCTGTCCACGCCCGGCCTGGCCGTGCGCATGGCGTCCACCTTTGACCGCCTCTCGAACGGGCGCCTGTTGATCAACGTCGTCACGGGCGGCGACCAGGGCGAGCTGGAAGCGGACGGCCTGTTTGCCGACCACGCCAAGCGCTATGAAATCTCCGATGAATTCATCAAGGTGTGGCGCGCCACGCTGGCGGGCGAGGGTGGCGCGGCCGGCTACGATTTCGAGGGCAAGCATATCCAGGTGAAGGGTGCGAAAACCCTGTATCCGCCCGTGCAGAAACCGTATCCGCCGCTGTATTTCGGCGGTTCCTCGGAACCGGCGCATGAACTGGCGGCCGAGCAGATGGACGTGTACCTGACGTGGGGCGAGCCGCCCGCCGCCGTTGCCGAGAAAATCGCCGACATCCGCGCGCGCGCGGCAAAAAAAGGCCGCACGGTCCGGTTTGGCATCCGATTGCACGTGATCGTGCGCGAAACGAACGAGGCGGCCTGGCGCGCGGCCGATGAATTGATCAGCCACCTCGATGACGACATCATCGCCAAGGCGCAGGCGGCCTTCGGCAAGATGGATTCCGTGGGCCAGCAGCGGATGGCGGCCCTGCATGGCGGGCGGCGCGACAAGCTCGAAGTGTCGCCGAACCTGTGGGCCGGCGTGGGCCTGGTGCGCGGCGGCGCGGGCACGGCCCTCGTCGGCGACGGGCCGACCGTGGTGGCGCGCATGCAGGAATACGCGGACCTGGGCATCGACACCTTCATTTTCTCCGGCTACCCGCACCTGGAAGAATCGTACCGCTTTGCCGAACTGGTGTTCCCGCTGCTGGGCAAGGGCAAGGCCGTGGGTGAGCAGTCCTTGAGCGGTCCCTTCGGCGAAGTCATGGCCAGCAATATCGTGCCGGCCGCACCGCAGAAAAAGGCGGCCTGAGATGGCGGCCGGCTCCATACGACGGGCAGGCGGCGCGCCATGGCGTGTCTCGCTGGCGCCATGGGCCTTGCCAGTGGCGCTGCTGCTGGCCTGGCAGCTGGCGGCGCAGTGGGGCTGGCTGTCGAGCCGCATCCTGCCCGAGCCGTGGGCCGTGGCGAAAGCCTTCTGGCACCTGGCCGTGTCGGGCGAATTGTGGCTGCACCTGAAAACGAGCTTGTGGCGCGCCACGGTCGGTTTCGTCGTCGGCGCGGGACTGGGCTTGCTGCTGGGGCTATTGACGGGTAGCTTCCGCCACGCGGAAACCCTGCTCGATACGACCCTGCAAATGGTGCGCAACATCCCCGCGCTGGCCCTGATCCCGCTGGTGATCCTGTGGTTCGGCATCGACGAGACGGCCAAGCTGTTCCTGCTGGCCGTCGGCGTCTTCTTTCCCGTCTACCTGAACACCTTCCACGGCATCCGCTCGGCCGACCAGGGCTTGATCGAAATGGCGAAAAGCTACGGTCTCTCGGGCTGGCCTTTGTACCGCGACGTGATCCTGCCGGCCGCCATGCCCTCGATTCTGGTGGGCGTGCGCTTTTCGCTGGGCCTCGTGTGGGTGCTGCTGATCGTCGCCGAAACCATCTCGGCGCAGGCCGGCATCGGCTACATGACGATGAATGCCCGCGAATTCCTGCAAACGGACGTGGTGCTGGTGGGGATTTTGCTGTACGCCTTGCTGGGCAAGCTGGCCGATCTGTTCTCGCGCCGGCTGGAACGCCACTGCCTGCGCTGGAATCCCGCTTACCGATAGTGAAATGACGAAGGAAGACACCATGCTGCTCGCCCCCATCCAGATCGAAACGGATTTTTTGTCGCACTTCGTGCAATACGACCCGGCCAGCGCACCGCCGCAGGCCAAGGCCGCGCCGCAAGCTCCCTTGGCGCGCCGTGGCGTGCCTTTGGAGCTGACGCAATTGAGCAAGGCCTATGGCGAACGTCCGGTGCTGAAAAACGTCGATCTGCAGCTGGAAGCGGGCGAGTTCGTCGCCATCGTCGGACGCAGCGGCTGTGGCAAGAGCACCTTGCTGCGCTCCATCGCGGGACTGGAAAGCGTCGATGACGGCAAGGTTGCCATCGGCAGCGGCGTGGGCGCCCCCGACATCCGCATCATGTTCCAGGAATCGCGTTTGCTGCCATGGAAGACGGTGCTCGACAACGTGGCCCTGGGCCTGCCCCGTTCCGTCGGCGCGGCGGCCGCCTCGCTGTGGACGGTGGGCCTGGCCGAACGGGCAAATGACTGGCCGTCTGCCCTGTCGGGCGGGCAGAAGCAGCGCGTGGCGCTGGCGCGTGCCCTCGTGCACGAGCCCCAACTGCTGCTGCTTGACGAGCCATTGGGAGCGCTCGACGCCCTGACGCGCATCGAGATGCAGCAGCTGATTGAGTCGCTATGGCTGGCACGCGGTTTTACGGCCGTGCTGGTGACGCATGACGTGGCCGAAGCCGTGGCCCTGGCCGACCGCGTGCTGTTGATCGAGGATGGGCAGATCACCATGGACGTGCCTGTGGACTTGCCGCGCCCGCGCCAGCGCGGCCATGCGGCCTTCGCCGCGCTGGAGCAGACTATCTTGTCGCGCGTGCTGCAGCCGTCTCGGCCAGGACAATAAAGCCGTCGCTATCGACGGTTGCCACGATGGCTTCATAATTGTCGATGGCCGGGTGGCGCGTGGCCAGCGGGTGCGCATGCGTGGCGGTGACGACGATGACCTTCGCGCCCGCCGCTTCTCCCGCCTCGATGCCGACGGATGCATCTTCGAACACGAGGCAATCCGCAGGCGCCACGCCCAGTTTTTGCGCCGCCAGCAGGTAGCAATCGGGTTTCGGCTTGCCCGCCTTGACGTCTTCCGCCGTCACCATGATGGCCGGTATCGGCATGCCGGCCGCCTTCAGTCGGGCCGTGGCCAGCGCGCGCGGCGCCGAGGTGACGATGGCCCATTGCGCGGGCGGCAGCGATTCTAAAAAGCGCAACGCGCCCGCGATTTCAATAATCCCTTCCACATCGATGATTTCCGCATCCGTGATGCCCTGCGACTCGCGCTGCGCGTCGACGCCGGGCAAGCGCAGTTTGGCGATGGTATCGACCGAGCGCGCGCCGTGGATGGTGGGCAAAAAGGCCGCCACGTCGAGGCCCTGGCGCTGCGCCCACGTGCCCCAGATGCGTTCGGCGGCGGCGATGGAATTGATGACGGTGCCGTCCATGTCGAACAGCAGAGCGCGGTAACTGCCAAGGGGCAGGGGGGAATGAGTGGACAAGGTAGGCCTTCCATGCAAGAGCGGATGTTTATTGTAGCTGTATAGCAAGCTACGTGTTTTCCTACCTTGATATGGACAATAAATTATTAAAAAGAAAAGAAAAATTAATAATTTCTGCTATGATTTGCCGACCTTGTCTTTTAAGCATTTTTCTTGCCATTTTGTTGCTGAATAGATATGGGTTAAGTTGGATCAAGTATGCATCTTTCATCTTGCAGATATTCTAGTGGAGCTAACTCATGCTGAAAAAAATTTGCTATATCGCCACTCTGGCATCCTTGTCGCTCGGCGCCCAGGCGCAGGAGCATCAATACTTTAACTTTTTCTATACGGGTTTTGTCAACGATGGCGTGTTTAATCCCCATATCAGGTATGGTGGTTCGTTCTCAGGCAAGGACCTCAATAACGACGGCGTACTCACAACAAATGAGTTGACCAGCATGGTGGCGCTCGACGTCGACTATACCAAATGCGCGGCTGGACCGAATTGCACGCTGGACTTTTCGTTTGATTACAAGAATGGATTGAGCATCGCCGCACATTATTATTATGATAATGCGCCGCATTTTGAAACTTGGAGCGAGAGGAACTTTAACACCGGTGACTCGGTTTACCGCTACGCCGCGAACCGCGAATCGATTCCATTTTCCCGCCTGGATTATTTCAGCCCGCAAACCCAGTTGCAGGTTCTTTCAGCCGTGCCGGAGCCAGGCGCATACGCGATGATGGGGCTGGGCCTGGTGGCGCTGGCGGCCATGTATCGCCGTCGCAAGTATGTCATTCACCCCGGTTTGGTGGCATGATCCGTTGATGTCACGGGCATAGCACCAGAAGATGGCGCTGCACAGTACGTAAGTGCTCAGCGCCATTGTTTTTCTTGCTACAAATAGACCGATTCAAACCTGGCCACGGGCGCGCCATCCTTGAGCAGGATCAGTTTCTCGCCTTCGAGCTGGTAGCCCGTCACGTTGTTCAAATTGGCCAGCACGGCGCTTTCCAGCTGCATCAACGGCGGCGGACAGGCCATGCGCGTGCCGGCCAGTTGCGTGAAGCGCAGGGCCGTGCCGGCCAGCGTATAGCCGCCCATGACGCGGTTGCAGCCCGTGAAACCGGTGACCTTGCCATCGTCGGTCAGGGTAATGCGCACTTCGCGCTCCTGCTGCGGCGCCATCGCCACCGGCGCGCCATCGAGCTGCGTCAGCTTCCAATAGGTATTCGTCAGGCTGGCCTGCGGCGCCAGGCTGGCGTTCGGCCTGGCGCTGTCGCTGGTGGCGGCGCAGCCACCAGCCATGGCGATGGCGGCGGCAAGGGGAAGGTATGTCAGGCGATGCGGCATGGGATGCTCCTGTGAGGGGGAATGCCTGCAGACTAGCAGGTTTTGCGCGCCGCTCAGCGCACAGCAGCGTTCATTGTTTCCATTTTGCCAGTCCTGGCATTAAACTCATGCTTTCTATTGTTTTAACCTTGATCGGGGAGCCGGGCCGATGCTGCAAGCGCAAGCGCTGGATAATCGACTGGTGGCCACCACTGACGACGACGTGCTCGTCGACCGCATCGTGCCCGGCGCGCCACTGGTCATCGCCTTCGGCTTTGTTTCGTGGACCACGCGTCCCGCCTTCGATTTTTACGGGCGCCTGAGAAAGCTGGAGCATGCCAGCGGCCAGCACCTGAACAAAATCCTCGTGCGCGATTCGGGCAATGCCTGGTACCACCGCCGCATCGCGGGCCTGGGCAACCACGTTGACGAGACGGCGCAAGCCTTGCGCGAACTCGTGCGCCGCATCGCGCCCGGTCAGGTCACCACCGTCGGCCAGTCCATGGGCGCGTACGCGGCCGTCATGTATGGCTTGCTGCTGGACGTGCAGCAGATCGTCGCCTTCGGGCCGTTGTCCTTCCTCGACGTGCAGCAGGCGCGCTTGTACCATGAGCTGCGCTGGCTGCCCGTGATGGAGTCGCTGGCGCAAGACCCGCCGGCCTCCGGCTACTACGACCTGGCGGCCCTGTGCCGCGCCAGGGCGACGGACGCCACGCAGCTGCACCTGGTGTTCGGTACGCGGCCTGACGCTGTCAACGGGGGAGGCAGCGCCAGCGAATCGGTCAACCTCGACGCCATGCACGCGCAGCGCCTGGCCGCCTTCGGCCGCTGCACCCTGCACCCGTATCCCCATTCGGGCCACGCGGTGGTGCAGCACCTGATCGATACGAAGCGCATCAACGGCTTGCTGGCCAAATGCATACTCGGTCTTGCGCTGGAAGAGGAAGCCATGCCGGACATCAGCCGTGAGTGGCAGGACTGGGTGGCGGAAAACCTGCGTTTGGGCTGCGCCGGCGAACAGCTGGTGGCCGTGCTGCAGCAGCACGGCTATTCGCTGACCAGCAGCATGGCCGCCGTGGATGCGGCCCGCGCCAAGGCCACATGACGCCGCAGTTCGAACTCGACACCCTGAAAATCCGCATCGCCGCGCCCGAACTGGCGGCGCTCGACTTGCGCGTACGCGTGCAGCGCGCGCTGCGCCAGCTGATACTCGATGGCGTGCTGGCGCCGGGCCTGCGCCTGCCGGCCACGCGCGTGCTGGCGCAATCGCTGGGCGTGTCGCGCGATACGGTGGAAATGGCGTATGCGCAGCTGCGCCTGGACGGTTATATCCAGCGGCAGGCGGGATCGGGCAGTTTCGTCTCGCCCACGATAGGGGCGAGCTTGCTGGGCAAGCCGGCGGTGGCGTCGCTGTCCATGCCGGCGCAGCCGGTGTCCCTCAGCGCGCGCGGCGCGCAGATTCTCGCCAGCGGCGGCGTGGTCGACCAGCAGAGCGTGAAGGCGTTTGTCACGGGCTTGCCGGAAACGCGGGCCTTCCCGCTCGACGTATGGGAGCGCTTGCGGCGCCAGGCCGCCAGCGAACACCATGTGCTGCTGCACGGCGACCCGCAAGGGACCGAGCCTTTGCGCCAGGCCATCGCAGACTATGTGAACCTGGAGCGGGGCGCGCGGGCCACGGCGCAGCAGGTGCTGGTGCTGAGCAGCACGCGCCAGGCGCTGTACCTGTGCGCGCAAGTGCTGGCCGACGCGCATGGCCCCATTCTGATGGAAGACCCGGGCTATTTCGGCGCGCGCAAGGCGTTCGAGATGGCGCAATTGCAGGTCGTGCCCGTGCCCGTCGATGCGCAGGGATTGTGCATGGCAAGCCTGCGTGCCGACACGAGCGGGGCTAACACGGTATACGTCACGCCGTCGCATCAATATCCGACGGGCGCCACGCTGGCGCTTGAGCGCCGCCTGGCCCTGACGGCCTGGGCAGCCGAGCGCCAGGGCTGGATCATCGAGGACGATTACGACAGCCAGTTTCATTACGCGGGTTTGCCGACGGCGTGCGTGCAGGGCCTCGACACGCAGCAGCGCACGATTTACCTGGGCACCTTCGCCAAGTCGCTGTACCCGGGCCTGCGCATCGGCTACATGGTGCTGCCGCCCGCGCTGGTGAAACCGATGACCCATGCGCGCAGCATCCTCGATGGCCACACGCCGCAGCTGGATCAACTGACCTTGGCCCGTTTCATCGCCGATGGCCATTTCGCGGCCCATGTGCGCGCCATGCGCAAGGTCTACGCCGTGCGCCGCGATGCGATGGCGCATGCCGTGCAGCGGCACCTGCCGCACATGGTCGCGGCGCAGCTGCCGCCGGGCGGTTTGCAGATGCCGTGTCTGCTGCACGAGGGCAGGGTGGAGCTGGACACGATACGCCTGGCGGCGCAGGCGGGCATCGTGCTGCCTGGCCTGAGCCGGCTGTACGCGACGCCGCCGGCGCGCGGCGGCTGGCTGCTGGGCTTTGCGGCGCTCACCCCGCACGAGATCGACAGCGGCATCGTCCGCCTGGCCCGCGCGCTGGGGTGATGCTGTAAGTGGTCTGCTTTATGCGATTGAATTGGCCTGTTTGAGCAGTCCATGTGGCCATTAATATGCTGCCTTTCAATGGCAGAGGCATATACATGACAACAACCACAACAACCGCCATGGCCGACCGGGCGCGCTGGCGCGACCTGGCATCCCCCACCATGGCGGCCTTCATTTCCGTCCTCGTCAACTATGGCGGCACCTTCGTGCTGGTGTTCCAGGCGGCCCAGCTGGCCCAGCTGAGCGCCGCGCAGACGGCGTCCTGGGTCTGGTCGCTGAGCATCGGCGTGGGCGTGACGGGCATCTGGCTCAGCTACCGCTACCGCGCGCCCATCATCACGGCCTGGTCCACGCCCGGCGTGGCTTTCCTGGCCACCGTCATGCCGCATACGCCGTATGCCGAAGTGATCGGCGCCTATATCGTGTCCGCCATCGCCTTCATTTTGCTGGGCATGTCCGGCGCCTTCGAACGCCTCGTGCGGCTGATTCCTGGCGGCATCGCGGCCGGCTTGCTGGCCGGTATCCTGCTGCAGTTTGGCGTGAACGCGTTTGGCGGCGCCAGCGCCGACCCCGTGCTGGTGGTGGTGTTGCTGCTGTCGTACGCCGTGCTGCGCCGTTTCACTGCACGCTTTGCCGTGGTGGGCATCATGCTGATCGGCCTGGCCCTGTTGCTGGCGCAAGGACGCATCGATGCGCAAGGCATCGAACTGGCCCTGGCCGCGCCCGTGTTCGAGATGCCGCGCTTTTCCGTCGCGTCCCTGCTGGGCGTGGCGCTGCCGCTGTTCCTGATCACCCTGACGGGGCAGTACATGCCCGGCATGCTGGTGCTGCGCAATGACGGCTACCAGGTCAGCGCCAATCCCATCCTGACGGTGACGGGTCTCGGCTCGCTGCTCATGGCGCCGTTCGGCGCGCATGCCTTCAACGTGGCCGCCATCACGGCCGCCATCTGCACGGGCAAGGATGCGCATGCGGATTCGTCAAAGCGCTATGTCGCGGGCCTGGCTTGCGGCGTGCTGTACATCCTCGTGGGCGTCTTCGGCGTCACCCTGGCCAGCCTGTTCATGGTCTTGCCGCGCCCCTTCATCACGGCGCTGGCGGGCCTGGCCCTGCTGGGCGCCATCGGCAACAGCCTGGCGCAGGCGATGGCGGACGTGCGCATGCGCGAAACGGCCCTGATTACCTTCCTGGCGACGGCCGCGAACGTGACCCTGCTGGGCGTGGGCGGCGCCCTGTGGGGGCTGGCGGCGGGACTGGCGGCGCATGGGCTGATGCATGGCTGGCGCAAGGCGGCTTGACAACGGCATGGCCATTTTGCCAGCCGCCGCATACAATTGCTGCGCCCGTGCCCGTTGGCACCGTACTTTTCCCGATGTGAGCGATGGCCGACCTGACTTCCCTGGCGCAGTATCTGCTGGCGATCACGCCTGCCTTCCTCGTCTGCGCCGCCTTGCTGCTGGCGGTACCGCGGACCGTGCCGCTGCTGCGCGTGCTCGTGCACATCGTGTTTTTCGTGCTGGCGCGCGACGCGATGACGGCGCACGGCTACTGGCAAGTGGCGGCGGGCGGCTTGCGCTTCACGGCACCGCCGCCGGTCTTGCTGGCGCTGGGCGCCATGTCGCTGGGGCTGGTGGCCAGCACGTGCTGGCTGGAAAGCGAGGCGCGCCGCCAGATCCGCTGGCTGGGCATGCGCCCGGCCCTGTCCGTGCTGCTGGGCGTGGCGGGCGCTTGCGTGATCATCGCGCTGGCGACGGGCTTGAAGGCGCTGTTCGGCTTGCCGTCCCTGCCGCCCGTCGCGCCATCGCTGCTGCCCTTGCTGCTGGGTTTTGCGCTGGCGGCCAACTGTTATGAGGAATTGCTGTTTCGCGGCTTGCTGCAGCAGCAATTGCGCGCCTGGCTGCCGGCCTGGCGCGCGGCGCTTGTGTCGGGCCTGCTGTTCGGCCTGTGCCACGCTTTTCTTGCCACCACCGTCACGCAGGTGGGTGCGCCCATCGTCGTGTTCACCGTGATCGAAGGCGTGGTGGCGGGGCTGGTATATTGCCGTGCCGGCTTGCTGGGCGCGTCCCTGGCCCATGGCCTGGCCATTTTTGCGCTGGCCGCCGGCTGGGTGTGAATCCTGTTGTTTCAATTTAATGAAGAGTGAGAAAACGATGCCTGTCAGTTCCTACCTGAATACCCGCCCCGTCGTGGGCGAGCGCGTCTACCTGCATGACACGGCGCAAGTGATTGGCGACGTGCAGATCGGCGACGACTGCTCGATCTGGTGCAACAGCGTGCTGCGCGGCGACGTCAACCGCATCGTCATCGGCGAAGGCAGCAATATCCAGGACTTTTCCATGGGCCACGTGTCGCACAAAAATGCGGCCAAGCCCGACGGATCACCGTTGACGATTGGCAAGTACGTGACCATCGGCCACTCCGTGATCTTGCACGGCTGCACGATAGGCGACGAGTGTTTGATCGGCATGGGCAGCATCGTCATGGATGACGTGGTGGTGGAAAAGCACGTGATGCTGGGCGCGGGCAGTTTGGTGTCGCCGGGCAAGGTGCTGGAAAGCGGCCACTTGTACGTGGGCCGCCCCGCCGCCAAGGTGCGCGCGCTGACGGAAGCGGAAATCGCCTACCTGCGCTATTCGGCCGAGCACTACGTGCGCGTGAAGAACAATTACCTGGCAGGCCAGGACGACGCTTGATCGTTGGCGTCGCCGAGCCGGTGCAGTTCCGGCCGCCGCGCCAGGTCTTGCGGCAGGCGCAGGGCTGACACTAAGCCCAGGCGCCGCAACAGCAGCAGCATCCACCAGCCCGGGTCCCATTCGCCCGGCAGCAGGCCCAGCCTGGCCGAGCCCGGATACGCGTGATGGTTGTTGTGCCAGCATTCGCCCATGGTCAGCAGCGACGTCAGGCGGATATTCCTGCCCTGCACGGCGGCGCCGTCGACGTGAAAATGCATTTGCCCATGGTTGTGGGCGAAGTAGCCGATCAGCCAGTGACCGAGCACATCGGCGCTGACCCGCGCGCAGACGCCCCAGCAAACCAGGCCCCAGCCGCCCCAGGCAAAGCACAGCAGGGCCCATGGCAATTGCTGCAGCATCCAGCTTCTTTCCAGGAAACGGTAAAAGCGGTCGTGCGCGATGCGCGGCTCGATGGCGATGTGCGGCGGGTGGTCGAGGTCCAGGCGGCAGAACAATTGCCACCATGCATCACGCCAGAAGCCTGCGCCATGGCGCAGGTAAGGGTGGCAATCGGGCAGGCGCTGCGCATAGTCGCGCAATTCGTGCTGGCGTAGCAGGCCCAGCGGGCCGCTGAGGCCCACCAGCACGCCCAAGTACACGAGCAGGTATTCCAGCCATCGCGGGCATTGAAAGCTGTCGTGGATCAGTTTGCGGTGGCTGCCCAGCGAGTGGCCGAACAGCAGGACGATGGCCGTGCCGGCCGCAAACAGCAGCACGCCGGTCCAGCTGAAGAAGAGCAGGGCGCCCGTCGCGGCGCCGGCCAGCATGGCCGCCAGCCATAGCGATGGTAAAGGAGCAAAGCGCACCGTGCCTTCCAGCACGCTGTCGGCGTGGGTGGCGCGGGCGCGGTGGCTGTCCAGGCTGGCCGCCGTCATCAACCCTTGGGGGCCGACGACGGTTGCGTGTACTTGTCGAAGTTGGTGATGTAGTCGTTGAAGTTGTCGGTCAGCATGCGCTTGTACTGTTCCGTGAAGAAGGCCACGGCGCCTTCCTTTTCTTCCTGCATCTTGGCCACGTCGTTGCTCTTGCTGGCGACGAGAAAGGCGTTGAAGCGGGCGGCCGCGTACAGCAGCGAGGTGGCCACTTCATTGCCGCCGCTATGCATGCATTGCTCATTGGCCAGGGCGATGACCTGGTCGGCGCGCTCCCAGAATTCCGGGCCCGGTGCTGGTTTTGTCGTTGGTGTGCTCATAAAAATCCCTCATGAAAGTGCGCGCCAGTCTACACAGGGGGCTGCGGGCTGTCCAGCCGCGCGGCCGTCAGTCAGGGCGCTTGCAGGATTTGTTCGATCAGCACGGCCAGCGGCTGGCGGATGTCGAGCACGATGCCGGCTTCGTCCGCCTGCAGGGGCTGCAGGGTGGCCAGCTGGCTGTCGAGCAGGCTGGCCGGCATGAAATGGCCGGGGCGCTGCAAGCGGCTTTCCAGCACGGCGCGCGGGCCGTCCAGGTGGGCAAAGCGCAGGGCCGGGTCGCCCTCGCGCAGCACGTCGCGGTAGGCGCGCTTCAGGGCCGAGCAGGAGACGACGAGGCCGCTGCCTTGCGCGCGGGCCGTGGCGATGCGCTCGCGCAGGGCGGCCAGCCAGCCGGCCCGGTCGGCATCGTCGAGGGGAGTGCCGGCCGCCATCTTGGCCACGTTTTCCGGGGAGTGCACGTCGTCGCCCTCCACGTAGGGCACGTGCAAGGCGTCGGCCAGCAGGCTGCCGACGGCGCTCTTGCCGCAGCCGGACACGCCCATCACTACCCAGCGCACGGCGGGCACTTCCACCTCAAGGCGCCGAAACGATGATGGTGACGCGGCGGTTTTCCGCCTTGCCCGCCTTGGTGGCGTTCGAGGCCACGGGTTTGCTCATGCCCAGGCCCTTGACGACGATGTTGTCGCGTGCAATGCCCGTTGCGCTCATGGCATCGGCCACCATATTGGCGCGCGCCAGCGACAGCTTGTTGTTGTACGCTTCCGTGCCTTCGTTATCCGTATGGCCTTCCACGCGCATGTGGGTAATGCCCACTTTCAGCAGGGCGGCGCTGATCTTCTGGATGGCGCTGCGGCTTGGCGGCGTCAGCTTGGCGGCGTCGAATTCGAACAGCAGCTTGTCCGTGAAGCTCAGCTCCCAGCCTTCGTCCGTCTGGCGGAAGCCCTGGTCTTTCAGGGTGGCGATCTGTTCCGCATTGAACGGCGATTTCACTTCAGGCGTGCTTTGGCAGGCGGCCAGCAGGCCCACGAAGAACAGGCCGAGGAAGCCGAGACGTAATTGCTTGTAGATAAACTGCATGGTGTTGCTCCTTGGTTCAGGGGTGAGTATGGGGTTGCGGCAGACGCGCTACCTGGCGCGTGCCGCGCTGCGCCTGCTTGGCGCGGTACATGGCTTCGTCCGCCGCGCCGACCAGCGAGATGGCGTCGATGGCGTGATCGGGGAAGACGGCCACGCCGATGGTCAGCGAACTGACGATGCTGTTGCCGGTGGGCAGTTCAATGGCTTGCGCCATGGCGGCGATGATGTTGTCGGCGATGTGCATGGCGTCGCTGCTGTTGCGCAGCGGCTTGAGCACGATGGCGAATTCGTCGCCGCCCAGGCGCGCCACCAGGTCGCCTTCGCGCAATTGCTGCTTGATGCGCGCGGCGATCGTCACCAACACCCGGTCGCCCGAGGCATGGCCGAAGGTGTCGTTGATGTACTTGAAACGGTCGCTGTCGAGGAACAGCACGGCCACCTTGCCATTGCCGACCCGCGCTTCGAGGATGGCGCGTTCCAGCTCCGCTTCCATGAAGGCGCGGTTCGACAGGCCCGTCAGGCTGTCGTGGTTGGCGCGGTGCGACAGCGAGGCGTGTTCCTTTTGCAGATGGCTTTGCCACGCTTCCAGTTCATCGAGCAGGGCGTTGAAGTCGTCATTGATCTGGTTCAGCTCGGCAATATTGGCGGGCGGCACGCGCAGTTCGAACGAACGGTCGCGCCGCACGCGGTGGGCCGTTTCCGCCAGGTGGCGCAGGGGCGACGTGATCTCCGTTTCCATGCTGCGCGACAGGCGCACGGCGACGACCAGGCTCAGCACCAGGCAGGCGAGCAGGCAGGTCAGGCCGCTGAGCAGGAAGGGCAGCAGGCTGCGGCTGTGCGGCACCAGTTTGATGCTGCCGATGGCCTGATCATTGCGCGTGATGGGAAAGGTCAGCGAATCGGGCAGCATCCAGCCTGTCAGCGCGCGTTCGATGTAGTAGCGCGTGCCGTGTTCGCCCCGTTCCCAGCGGGCCAGCACCTTGCCGGCCTGGTCGCTCACCTGCGCCTGGTCGATATCTTCATTGACGCCGATCAGGGCCAGCGCTTCCTTGGCGGCGATGGAGTCGCCAAAGACGACGGCCCCTTCCACCGTGTAGCTCATCGAACGGGCCACGAGGCGCAGGTTCTGGTCCGAATACACGCGCAGGGCCAGCAGCGCCACGGCCGTCAGGGTTAGGCCGGCCGCCAGCACGGCGATCAGCGACACGCTCAGGTGGGCGCGCCGGAGCACGCTGTCGAGCGTGCGGCGGGGCTGGCGGGCAGGCTTGTTGCTCATGCGGGCACTCATGGCGTCGGTCCCTTGCGACGTGCAATTTGCAAGGCGTTCGGATGTACGCGCAGGCCGCTGCGGGCGATGGCGTCGAGGTTGACGTCAAAACCGATCTGCGCCTCGGCAAGGCGCAGGCAGAACATGGTGCCCACCGGGCAGGACGTGCCCGGCTCGGCGACCGACAAAATCGGCTTGCCGATGATCTGCGCCAGCAGGTGCTCGCGTTCGCCCTCCGGCAGGCTGCCCATGTAGACGACGTCGCATTCGCTGGCCGTGCTGGCCGCCGCCGGGATTTTCACGCGGATGCGCTGCCCCAGGTTCGAGGCGGGCGTGTCGACGATGGCCGCGCCATAGCGGGGCGCACCGAGCATGCAGACGCGCACTTCCTGGCGGGCCACGGGCCAGCGCACATAACTGATGATGCCAAACAGAACCTGAGCCACCTCGGTGGGACGCCTGGCGTCGGCCGTCGCGCCCGTTTGCGCCCACGCCGCGCACGGCGCCAGGGCGCCGCAGACGAGCAGCGACGCCAGCAGCACGGCGAGCAGAACGGGCAGCGCGGGGCGCTGCCGGTGGCGAGGGGAGGAGGGCACGGCGTCGGTGTCTTTATGCAGGTCTGGTGGCTATTCAACTAGTTACTCAGCAACACAGACTCTACGGAAGTCTCTGTTGAAAGTAAATCACGGCATGACGCCATAAACCTTGCATTATAAACACGAATGTGAAAACTTGCATTCTTTACCATGAGAATTACTTGCCAACACTGTCATCACGCGCCAAAGTGTTGCTATTCTTCCAGTGTCGCTTCCAGCAAGTCGATTTCACGCAGCAGGCGCAAATGGATGGTGTCGTCCAGTTCACCCGAGATGCGGCGGCGGAACAACTCATCGCGCTCGGCATTGAGCGCTTCCAGGCGCAGCGAGCGTTCGGCCCTGGCCAGTTCCTGCAAGCGCATCGCCTCGTCGTTGCTGCTTTCGCCATACGCGAGGCGCCGCCGGTAGGCTTCGATCAGGCGGTTGGCCGCTTCCGTGACGACTTGCTGCTTGTCATTCTTGTCGATGCCTTCGCACACTTTTTCCAGCCGCGCGATGGCCGCTTCGGCGGCAGCGGCGCGGGCGTTGCGTTCTTCCGTCGAGCGGCGCGCGGGCGGCGCGAACACGAGGCCCTTGGTCAGCAGGGGCAGGGTGACGCTGGCCAGCAGCAGCGACAGCAAAATCACGCCCATGGCCAGGAAGATGACGAGGTCGCGCGCGGGGAAGCGCGTGCCGTCAGGCAAGAATAAGGGCAGCGTCAAAATGCCGGCCAGGGTCAGCGCGCCGCGCACGCCCGCGAACGACGCCACCAGCAGCAGGCGCAGGCTGGGGCGCGCCAGCAGCGCCGCGTCCTTCGGTTCGCCCGCCACCTTCTTGTGGTGCTTGAACAGGGTCAGTTTCATGGAAATGAAGACCCAGAGGAAGCGCATGAAGGTCAGCCCCACCGTGATGGCGATGACGAACAGCGGCAGTTTCCAGGCGCTGCCGGCGCCGATTTCGGCCGATGCTGCCGGCAAACCGGCAACGGTGGTGGGCAGTTGCGCGCCCAGCATGACGAAGATCACGCCATTCAAGACCAGTTGCACCGTATCCCACACGGCCTTGCGCTGGGTGCGCGTGGCGGCCAGCGGGCGGCCGATCAGGTCGGCATAATGCATGGACACGCCCGCCGTGGCGGCGGCCAGGATGCCGGAGCCGTGGATTTGCTCGGCGCCCAGATAGGCGGCAAACGGGATCAGGATGCTGATGAGGATTTGCAGGCCAGGTTCTTCGCCAACCTTGCTCACCAGCCATTTATTCGCCAGGCCCACGCCCCACGAAATGGCCAAGCCGATGACGATGCCGCCACCCGCTTCCTGCAGGAAACTCAGCGAAGCGGCGCCGATGGAAAAGCCGCCCGTCATCATGGCGCCCACGGCAAACGTGAAGCAGACGAGGCCCGACGCGTCGTTGAGCAGGGATTCGCCTTCGAGGATGTGCATCAGGCGCGGCGGGATCGGATTGCCGGCGGCGATCGCCGACACGGCCACGGGGTCCGTCGGCGACAGGATGGCGCCCAGCGCGAAGGCGACGGCCAGCGGCACGCTGGGAATCAGCCAGTCGATGAAAAAGCCCATGCCCAGCACGGTAAACAGCACGAGGCCGATGGCCAGCATCAGGATCGAGCGCGCGTCGGAAAAGAAGGCGCCCTTGGGAATGCGCCAGCCATCGAGAAACAGCAGCGGCGGGATGAAGAGCAGGAAGAAAATGTCGGGATCGAGCGGCACTTGCACGCCAAACACGGCCAATCCCGTACCGCCGGCGATCTGGATCAGCGGCAACGGCAGCTTGACCCAGCGCGAGCGGGCGAGAAAGCCGCACAGGACGACGGTCAATACGAGGATGAGGATGATGGTAACGGTATGCATGAAGGAGCGGCGGCGTGCTGAAACGCTGATTATAAGGCGCAGCCCGCCTGCGGGCACGGCCTGCGTGTCATTGCGTACATACAACAAGTCACAATCGCGGTAAGATTCTCCCATTCATTGTCACAATCTGCCCTGCTGTTGCCGTCCGTGCGCGGCAGGCGCGTGCCTGGCCTTTTACCGGACTCCTGTTTTGCTCAAGAAAATCTTCACCGGCCTGCTGCTGTCGCTGGCATTGCTCATCGTCGCGGCCCTGGCCGCGTATCTGTATTACTGGCGCCCCGCGCTGGCGTCCATCGATCCGCCTGCCGCCACGGCATTTTCCCCGCAAGTGGTGGAGCGTGGGCGCATCCTTGCGGGCATGGGCAATTGCGCCGCTTGCCACACGGTCCAGGGCGGCGCCGAGTACGCGGGCGGCCACGGCCTGGCCACGCCGTTCGGCACCATCTATGCGACGAACATCACGCCGGACAGGCAAACGGGCATCGGCCGCTGGTCGCTGGCCGCCTTCCAGCGGGCCATGCGCGAAGGCGTGGGCCGCGACGGCGCCCATCTGTATCCGGTCTTTCCGTACACCCATTTCAACCTCGTCTCGGATACGGATTTGACGGCCTTGTACGCGTATTTCATGACGCGCCCGCCCGTGTATGCGGTGGCGCCCGTCAACAGCGTGCCTTTCCCCCTGAACTTGCGTCCCTTGCAGGCAGGCTGGAAGTTGCTGTTTTTCAAGCCGGCCGGCTATCAACTGGACCCCGCGCAAGGCCTGGACTGGAACCGGGGCCGCTACCTGGCCGAAGGCCTGGCCCATTGCGCCGCCTGCCACACGCCGCGCAATGCGCTGGGCGCCGAGCTGGCCGGTTCGTCCTACCTGGGCGCGGCCATCGACCACTGGTATGCGCCGGCCTTGACCAGTGCCAACACGGCGCCCTTGCCGTGGACGCAGGACGAGCTGTACGCCTTTTTGCGCACGGGGGCGACGGCCTTGCACGGCGTGGCGGCAGGGCCCATGTCTGCCGTCGTGCACGAAGGCATGGGCGCTTCGCCCGATAGCGATATCCGCGCGCTGGCAGCGTATTTTGCCGGCGTGGGCGGGGCGGAGCAGCGCCAGCTCGATACCGATACCGTGGTGAAAGCCGGCATCGCCCGCTCGCAGCGCGTCAGCCTGGTCGACAATGACCGTGGCGCCAGCCTGTACGTGGCCGCCTGCGCGTCGTGCCATTCGAACAGCGATGGCCGGCCTGCGGCGCTGCGGCCGGAACTGAGCCTGAACAGCGCCGTCAGCGCGCCCGATCCCGCCAACCTGATCCAGGTGATCCTGCACGGCTTGAGCAAGGACGAAGCCATGCCCGGCGTGCTGATGCCCGGCTTTGCCGCCTCGTTGACGGACAACGACGTGGCTCAGCTGGCCGCCTATCTGCGCCGCAGCCGCAGCCACCAGCCGGCCTGGACGAATCTGGAAGCGGCCGTGGCACGCGCGCGCGCCGGCAAGTAATTACTGAAAGTTTTTTTATGTACAACATTACCGTGAATGGCCAGCCCTTCGGCACCGAGACCGACGCCGAGACGCCCCTGCTGTGGGTACTGCGCGACGAAGTTAAATTAAAAGGCACGAAATTTGGCTGCGGCATCGGCATGTGCGGCGCCTGCACCGTGCACGTGGATGGCCGCGCCATGCGCTCGTGCATCACGCCGATTGCCGCCGTGGCCGGCTGCGCCATCACCACCATCGAAGGCCTGTCGCCCGATGGCACGCACGCGCTGCAGCGGGCGTGGCTTGCCACGCAGGCGCCCCAGTGCGGCTATTGCCAGTCGGGCCAGATCATGCAGGCGGCCACCTTGTTGAAAGATTATCCGCAGCCGACGGATGCGAATATCGATGCCGTCATGAGCGGCAACCTGTGCCGCTGCATGGCGTATGTGCGCATCCGCAAGGCCATCAAGCTGGCGGCCGGCATGCAGGAGGCGCCCGGTGTTTAAGTTGCCGAAAGAAAATTCAGGGACCAGCCCCAGCGCGCTGGGCCGGCGCGGCTTCCTGATCGCCGCCGTCGGCACGGGGTTTACCCTCGCTTTTTTGCGCGCTGACAGCTCCCTGGCCGCGGGCAAGACGGCGCCCGTGCCGGCCGTCAAAGCTGCCGCAGCCGTGTTCGACCCCAGCATCTGGTTCCAGATCGGCCGCGACGGCATCGTCACCGTCAACATCGCCAAGGCGGAAATGGGCCAGCACATCGGCACGGCCCTGGCGCGCATCGTGGCCGAGGAGCTGGAAGCGGACTGGAGCAAAGTACGCCTGCATTACGTGGACACGGACCCGAAATGGGGCTTGATGGTGACGGGCGGCAGCTGGTCCGTGTGGCAGAATTTCGACCCGCTCAGCCGTGCTGGCGCGGCCGGGCGCCTCGCGCTGGTCGAGGAGGGCGCGCGCCTGCTGCGCGTGCCCGTGTCCGCCTGCCACGCGAGGCTGGGCGTCGTGCATGGCCGGGGGCGGTCGATCAGCTATGGCGACATCGTGCGCCGTGGCAAGCTGGCGCGCCAGTACACGCCCGAGCAACTGAAAGCCATCGTGCTGAAAACGCCGCAGCAGCGCAGCCTGGTCGGCCAGAACGTGCAGGCGCTCGACATCCCCGCGAAAATCAATGGCACGGCCGTGTACGGCATCGATGCGGAAGTCGAGGGCATGCTGTTTGCGCGCCCGAAGATCCCGCCCACGCGCTACGGCGCGAAAGTGGTCTCCATCGACGATACGGCGGCCAGGAAGGTGCGGGGCTACCTGCGTTCGTTCGCCTTGCAAGACCCCAGCGGCACGGTGCCCGGCTGGGTCATGGTGGTGGCCGAAACGTATGCGGCCGCCATGCGCGCGGCCGAGCTGGTGCAAGTGAAATGGCGGGCTGGCGCGGCCGCCCACGTGGCGGAGCAGGACATTGTCAATTACGCCACCAAGCAGCTGGCCGATGCCAGCCTGGGCGCCCGCGTCGTCGATGATGACGGCGTGGAGCAAGCGTTCAACGATGCCAGCCTGCAACTGGAGCGCCACTACACGACCAGCACCGTGCTGCATTTCCAGCTGGAACCCGTCAATGCCCTGGCGCAGGAAATCGACGGCGTCTGGCACATTCATGCGGGCAACCAATGGCAATCGTTGATCCTGCCCGTGCTGGCGCAAGCGTTGAAGGTGCCCGAGAGCCGTGTCATGCTGCATACCTATCTGCTCGGTGGCGGCTTCGGACGGCGCCTGAATGGCGATTATTGCGTGCCGGCCGCGCTGGCGGCGCAAGCCGTGGGCCGCCCCGTCAAGATGATTTGCACGCGGTCCGACGATGCCCGTTTCGATTCGCCCCGTTCGCCGTCCGTGCAGCATGTGCGCATGGCGTTCGATGCGGATGGCAAGGTCTCGGCGATGGTGCACGAGGCCAGCGCGGGCTGGCCCACGCAAGCCATGATCCCTGCCTTCTTGGCCAAGGATAAGCAGGGCCATCCGTATGACCCGTTCGCCATCGCCGGCGCCGACCACTGGTATACGGTGGGCGCGCAGCGCGTGCGGGCCGTGTCGAACGACCTGGCCAACAGCAGTTTCCGTCCCGGCTGGCTGCGCTCCGTAGGCCCCGGCTGGACGAATTGGGCAGTGGAAAGTTTCATGGACGAGGCGGCGCAGGCGGCCAAGGTCGATCCGCTGGCCTTCCGCCTGTCGTTGTTGCAAGCGACGGGGCGCAATGCGGGCAGCGCGCCGAACGCCGTCGGCGGCGCCGCGCGCCTGGCCCACGTGCTGCGGCGCGTGGCGGAAAAAGCAGGCTGGGGCACTGCCATGCCGCCTGACACGGGCCTGGGCATCGCCGCCACGTTCGGCCAGGAACGCGACATGCCTACCTGGACGGCGTGTGTTGCCAGAGTGAAAGTAGACCGCAGCACTTGCATGGTGAAAGTCGAAAAATTGTTCATGGTGATCGACGCGGGCAGCATCGTCGACCCCGATGGCGCGCTGGCCCAGGCGGAAGGGGGCGCCCTGTGGGGCGTCAGCATGGCCTTGCATGAAGGCACGGCCTTCCTGAACGGCGAAGTGAAGGATACCAACCTGAATACCTACACGCCCCTGCGCATGGCCGACGTGCCCGAGCTTGACATCGAATTCGTGGCCAGCACGGCAACGTCGACGGGCATGGGCGAGCCGCCCACGACCGCCGTGGCGCCGGCAATCGGCAACGCCATCTTCGCCGCCGTGGCCTCGCGCGTGCGGCATTTGCCGATCCGCCCGGAAGCCGTGCTGAAGGGACTGGACCGGCACGGCGCCGTCTGATGCGGGCGCGTGGCGAATTTGACGTGCGCCGCGCGTGAACGGGCGCAGGCTGCTACACTGAGGTTAGCCGCCTTGGGCATGCAGGCTGTGCCCGGCCCGGCAAGATCCCAGCTCGATAGCGGAGGCAGCCATGCAAGAGCAATTTGTCAGCATCACGGCCGATGAACTTCAAATGGACGGCGTGCTTGAAATGCCCGAGCGGCCCGTGGGCATCGTCCTGTTTGCCCACGGTGCGGGCGCCGATAGCGACTATCTGGGCGCCTCCAGCCACGCCACCTCCCAGGATTTTTTGCGAGCGGGCATCGCCACCCTGCGCTTCGACCAGGCCGGTGTCGAGCCTGGCGGCGGCAGCAATGGCCACGCGTATTTCGTGCGCAGCGATATCTTGCTGCTGGCGCGCCAGCTGGAAAAAGCCCTGGGCTGGCTGCAAGTGGACCCGTCCACGCGGCGCTTGCCCTGCGGCCTGTATGGCTATGGCACCAGCGCGGCCGTCGTGATGCAGCTGGCGGCCTGGCGCAGCGCGGAAATCGCCGCGCTCGCCGTTTGCGATGGCCAGGTGGAAATGGCGGGCAAGGCGGCGCTGGAAAACGTGCGCGTGCCGTCTCTGCTGATCGTCGGCGGACGCGACCCCGACGTGGCTGGCCTGAACCGCATGGCATTCGCCACCTTGCGCTGCGACAAGCAACTGGAACAGATCGCCACGCCTGGCGGCCCCGACACCCGTCACCAGGCGGCCCTGCTGGCAACGGACTGGTACACGCGCCATTTCAACGGGCATACCAGCACGGCGCAGTAGCGGGACAGAGCAGCACTTATGGCTGCTCAATGCGACGGCACGGCACCGATTTGCTGTAATAAGCCAAGCATGTCGGGCTGGCCGCGCTCCTCGACGAACTTGCCGTCGGACAGACGGTAGAGGTTCATGGCTTGCACCGCAATCTGCTTCCCGGTAGGCGGCACACCGAAGAACGTTCCCTGATGTGTGCCGCGCATAATGAACCGGGCGGCGACTTTATCACTTTCGGCCACCATTTCTTCCAAGGTCCACTGGATGTCGGGGAATCCTTCACGCATCATGGCGATGATGGCGAGATATCCAGCCGGCCCTCGCATGGGCTCCGGACTTCCCGGTACGTGAAAGATTGCGTCTGTCGAGATGAGTTCGTCAGCCAGTGCCTTGCTGGCGGTGTTGATGAACTCAACAAACTTCTGCATGGTGAGCTTGTTTGCTTCCGATGTCATGGTAATACTCCTTTATCGACGATATGAGTGGTTTAGGTGCGTATGCACTTGTGCTGCCTGGCTTGACGCTGCCGCTGGTGGTGAAATGATCGATCTGCAATGGACGGCCGACCGGCGATCGGATTGGTGAACACGACGTCCTCGCCCGACAGGTGGGCGCGGGGCCGCGCCGGCCGGGGCGGCGTACGAGGGCAAAGCAAGGCCGTCTGCGGAGGAGCGATTAAAACGGTGCATGCTTATGCCCGGGAAAGAGAATGCCGCTACTTTGGACTATAAATGCCAGAAGATAAATGTCGGTTAAAATTGGTCACTTGAAATGTGGCGTTTGTAATGGGTGGATGCGATGGACCGACTACTGAGCATGACCGTGTTTGCCAAGGCGGTCGAGCTGGGCTCCTTTTCCGCTGCCGCCGACGTGTTCCGCATGTCGCCGCAGCTGGTGGGCAAGCATGTGCTGACTTTGGAGCAGCACTTGGGCATCCGCTTGCTCAACCGCACCACGCGGCGCCAGCATTTAACGGAAATCGGGGCAAGCTATTACGAAAAGGTGAAAGTCATTTTGGCCGAGGTGGCCGCTGCGGAGGGATTGGCCGCCGAGAGCCATGCCCGTCCCAGCGGCCGCCTGCGCGTCAACGCCCCGCTCACCTTCGGAATCCACGCCTTGATGCCGCGCCTGACTGAATACATGGCGACCTACCCGGATGTGCAGGTCGAGGTGTCGCTCACGAACCGGTATGTCGATGCAATCGAGGAGGGGGCGGACGTCGTATTCCGGGTAGGCGAGCTGGCCGACAGCAGCCGCATTGCCCGCCGCCTGGCGCCGTACCGGCTGATTCTCTGCGCTTCGCCCGCCTACCTGGCGTCACACCCGCCCATCATCTCGCCAATGGACCTGGCCAGCCACGAATGCCTGGGCTTTGCCTACACGGAGTTGCGCAGCCACTGGAGCTTCGACGGTCCGGACGGCCCGGTGACGGTGCCGGTGACGGGCCGCCTGATGATCGACAGCGGCGAGGCCCTCCTGATGGCCGCCCGCGCCAGCATGGGTGTGATGCTGCAGCCGGCGGAATTGCTGGAACCCGACATCGCGGCAGGCAGGCTGGTGCGCGTGTTGCCGAAATACCGGGCCCCTGACAGGCCTCTGCACTTGCTGTATGCGCCAGACCGCCAGATGACACCGAAGCTGCGCAGCTTCATCGAATTTTCTGTCGCCGTGTTCGGCAGCGGCAAGGACTGAGTTTTTCCACGCGCCTCGCCCGTATCGAAAATTTCCATGGTCCTGGCACTGTGACATGTTTCACTGGCGCTTATATGGCGCGCAGATTCCTCGCATGGAAACGCACATGCTCTTCCATGAAGCTGGCGATGAAGTAATAGCCGTGGTCATAGCCTGCATGGCGGCGTAGCCGTAATGGCTGGCCGGCGTCGCGGCACGCCGCTTCGAAGATGTCGGGGTGCAGTTGCTCGGGCAGGAATTTGTCGGCCAGGCCCTGGTCGATCAAGATGCCTTCGGGGAACAGCGGTGGCTGGCCCTGCAGGCCGTGCATCAGCGCGCTGGCGTCGTACTGCTGCCAGCTGGCTGTATCGCTGCCCAGGTAGCCCGTGAAGGCTTTTTTGCCCCACGGACATTGGCTCGGCGCGGCGATGGGAGCGAAGGCGGACACGGAGCGGAACAGTTCCGGGTTGCGCAAGGCCAGCACCAGCGCGCCATGGCCGCCCATCGAGTGGCCGAAAATCCCCGTGCGTTGCGCATCGATCGCCAGTTCCTGCTCCAGCAGGGCGCGCAATTCCAGCAGATAGCTGTACATCCGATAATGGCTGCTCCATGGCGCTTCGGTGGTGTCCACGTAAAAGCCGGCGCCCACGCCGAAATCCCAGGAGTCGCTTTCGCCCGCGATGTTCGCGCCGCGGGGGCTGGTGTCGGGCGCGATCAGGATCAAGCCTTCCTCGGCCGCCACGCGCTGCGCGCCGCCCTTGATCATGAATGTTTCTTCCGTGCAGGTCAGGCCTGCCAGGTAAAACAGGGCGGGACGCCTGGTGGTGACCGTGGCGCCTGGCGCCGTGTCGGGAATGAAGGCCGAGAAACGCATGGGCAAGCCGATGGCTTGCGCGTCGTGGCGATAAAAACGTTGTACGCCGCCAAAACAGGCGTGTTCACTCAACAGTTCCAGCATGAATTCTCCTCGTTAATGCCACAGTATAGCCAGAGCGGCGCAGGGCCGGCACGGGATCAGCCCAGCATGGCCGCTAATGCAGGCAAGATGTCTTGTGCCGGAGCATCGGTCTTGAATGCCAGCAAATGGTCGGCGCGCGTCTTGCCCATGTTGATGGCAGCCACGGGCTTGCCCGTTTCGGCCGCCATGCGGCACAGGCGAAAGCTCGAATACACCATGACGGACGAGCCCACCACCAGCAGGGCGCTGGCCGTGTGCATCTTGCTTTCGGCCTCGGCCGCGCAGGCGGCAGGCACGCCATCGCCGAAAAACACCACGTCGGGCTGCAGGGTGCCGCCGCAGCGGGGACACACGGGCACGTGGAAAGTGGCCAGCTGGGACGGCTCCAGCAAGGCGTCGCCGTCGGGCGCCGGCGTGGCCGTGGCGCCCAGCAACTGCGGATTGTCGCGTTCGAGCTGATCCTGGATCAGACGGCGCGTGTGGCGGGTCCGGCAATCGAGGCAGACGACGCCATGTATGCTGCCGTGCAACTCCGTGACGGCTGCGCTGCCTGCCTGCTGATGCAAGCCATCCACGTTTTGCGTGACCAGGCCGCCTATTCTCTGGCGCTGGGCGAGTTGGGCGATGGCCAGGTGGCCAGGATTGGGCGTGGCGCGCGCCAGGGTCGGCCAGCCCACCATGCTGCGCGCCCAGTAGCGGCGGCGCACGGCTTCCTGGCGGCGAAAATCGGGGCCTTGCACGGGGGCGTTGCCGCGCCGCACGCCTTCCGTGTCGCGGTAGGCGGGTATGCCGGACGCCGTGCTGATGCCGGCGCCCGTCAGCAGCAGCACGTCGGGATGGCGCTGCAGGAACTGCGCCAGCTGATCGAGAGCGTCGTAGTCACTGGCTGGCTGCTGGCTGGCGAAGGAAAAATTTTGCATGATGCGCCATGCTAACCGAAAAGCACGGCGCCGTTGCAAGGGCTGTTTATTCGAGCTTCATGCCGAAACGCTGCAGCCGCGGCTGCCAATGCTCCTGGATATTGGCCGAGACGAGGATGCGTTCGGCCTTGCCGATCAGCAATGCGCGTGGCACGAAGCCGAAATAGCGCGAGTCGGCGCTGTTGTCGCGGTTGTCTCCCAGCATGAGGAAATGGTCGGCCGGCACCGTCACGGGGGCAAAGCTGCGCGCCGCGCCTGCGATTTGCGGCAAGACCTGGATGCGGTGCTGTTCCGTCTGGTTGCGTTCGCTGATGCGCTGCGCCGTCAGCTGGCCCACGTGGGCGATGGTTTCAGGCGCCGTGTCGAGCGCCGTGTATTGGACGGGCTGGCCATTGATGACCAGCTGTTCATTGCGCATTTCCACCGTGTCGCCGGGCAGGGCGATGATGCGCTTGATCAATCGCGTGCCGTCTTTGGGCGAGGAAAAGGTGACGATGTCGCCGCGGGCCGGTTCGCCCAGGCGCTGCAGCACGATATCGGTGAGCGGCACTTTCAGGTTGAAGGCGAGGCGGTTGACGAAGACCACGTCGCCCTCGAGCAGGTTGGGACGCATGGACGCCGACGGGATGGGATTCCAGTCCGCCACGGCCGTGCGGAACACGCCGAACAGCAGCAGAAACATCAAAAAACCTTTGTTGGCGCGCATCCATGTGCTCATGTCGGCTCTTTCGCTGGGCTGTGCCCGTGATGGTGATGGTAAACGCCAAGGCTGCTGGCGACCTGTTCACGATGCACGGCGAGGCTGAAGCCAGTCTTAAATATGGCAGCAGGGCAGGCAAATGGCAGGCATGGCGTGACCGCTGTTGCGTGCACGCATCACCATACCGGTTTCAAGGGTGCCTGCACGGTGTCTGCGTGTCGTCGCCGCCATTGTGCAGCCGCTTGCCGTGCATGTCATCCCACAGCTCGCCGAGCGCCACCAGCAAGCCGCCGCCCACGAAGGGGATGGCCACCAGCCATGGGATGCTGTCGAGCCAGGGCCCCAGCACGATGGCCGAGGCCACGGTGATGACGATGGCGCTGTACCAGAAGCGGCGCGGATGCCGGAGCGTCAGCAGGTAGTGCAGATTGTTCATAAATCCTCCTTGGTCAGCATGCGGAACAGCCGGGCGGCCAGGATGCTGCTGACGGCGATGACGATACAGCCGTCCAGGAAAAACAGCACCTTGCCGACCAGGTGCATGCCCTGCACGAGATAGGCGGGCAGCTCCCGCGCTTCCGCCCACTGTGTCATGCGCGCCAGCACGATGGCGGCGGCAAAGATGACGACGGCCAAAGCCAGCACCACCAGCACGTGTTCGAACAGGCGTAGCCGCAGTTTCATGTTGGACTTGGCAAGGTTGGGAAGATTCCCGCACCTTGACGTTATCAGTCCAATATCGCGCTGCTTTGCGTTGTCACAAATTCGCCCCTGATAGGATAAAAGTCGGGTTGCTGACGGAAAAATGCGCTATCTCAGGCCTTGGATTGCGTGTTGCGCCGCTCAAAATACAGCAGGTCCGACCAGGCATTCTGGAAAAACATGGCTTGTTCCGATTTGCCATACTGATGAAAGCCGTTGCGTTGCATGACGGCGACCGAGCCCAGGTTTTGCGGCCGCGCCGTCGCTTCCAGGCGCCACAGTTCCAGCGCGCCGAACGCCTCTTCCAGCAGCAGGGCCACCACGCGCGTGGCGTAGCCGCGTCCGCCGAACCGTTCGCCGATGCGGTAGCCAAGCACTGCCTTGTTGAAATAGGGGCGGGTGACGCCCGTCAGGTTGACCCTGCCGATGATTTGCCCGTCCAGCTTGGCCAGGTACTGGTAGGCGCGGTCTTGCTCGCGTTCGCGCTGCGCCTGCTCGATGGCGGCGGCGATGGCTTCGTGGTGATAGTAGGACGGCGCGCGGGCCGTGACCCAGTTTTCAAAATACGCGCGGTTTTCCAGTTCGAAGGCCAGCAAGGCGGGGAGGTCGGCGCTGGAAGGGGGAAGCAGCTGGAGGCGGTCGAGGTCTGGCATGGGAGCGTGTCGGAAAGCGATGCGCCATTATAATCAGCTCGCGCATTTCGCCGCACACCCGCTTGCATTCATGAAGGAGCAGCATGCTGTCCCATATCTGCCTCGGCACCAACGACTTTCCCCGCGCCTACGCCTTCTACACGGCCTTGCTGGGCGAACTCGATCTGATCGAAAAATTTCATGACCCGGCCAAGCCCTGGGCCGGCTGGATGGCGAAGGATGCGCCGCGGCCCCTGTTCGTGCTGACGGCGCCGCATGACGGCTTGCCCGCTACGCCCGGCAATGGGCCGATGATGGCCTTGCTGGCAGCCAGCCGCGCGCAGGTGGACCGCTGCTACCAGGCCGTGCTGGCGCTGGGCGCCGTGTGCGAAGGGCCACCCGGTTTGCGCTCCCATTACCACGCCCATTACTATGGCGCCTACTTCCGCGACCTGGACGGCAACAAGCTGTGCGTCTGCTGCCACGCCGAGGAATAATTCAGCGCGGGCCCCAGATATCGTCTTCCGTCCAGCCCAGTTCCAGGAAATCCTGTACCCGCTCGTCCGCCTCGCCGGCGCAATAGAATTCGTCGAGCTGGGGCGGCGCGATGCGCGTGCCGGCCAGCATGGCGTGCACTTGCCCCCGGTGGTGGATCTGGTGCTGGAACAGGTGCGCCAGCATGCGCTGGCGCGTGTCGACTTGCGGCGTGTCGCGCAATATCGTCACGGGCCGCGCCAGGTCCGCATCGCACAGGCTGCGACAATGGGCGATCAGGCGCAGGTCCGATGCGCGCTGGGCCGCGTGCAGGGTTGCGCAATCCGTGAACGGTTCATCCTGTTCAAAGAAGACATAGCAGTCGGCATGGGGCGCTTCGCCGCGCAGCTCGCGCTCGAGCGCGTCGAGATAAAACCAGTCGCATGTGAGGATGTGGTTCAGGGTGGACTGGATGGTGGGGAAAAAACTGACGCGCGTGGCCTGGAATTCGGCCTGCGTCAGTTGCCCGCAAGCTTTCAGCAGGCGGTGGTTGGCCCAGGCGTTGTTGTACGCCTGGCTGGTGATGTAGTGTGCAAGTGGATTGTTCATGATGGGTCGCTTGTCGAGCATGGCAGGGGGCATGTCGTGCCACTGTAGCATGTTGCGGCAGGTGGACAAAGCGGCCACGTCCGCCCCACCGGCGCTGCCATCATCAAGTAAAATCGCGGGGCGGATTTCGCGATAGTGATGCAGATAGGGCTGGAAGAACAAAATGGGTTGGATAGGAAAATTACTGAACGGCGGCGACGAAAAAAACAAGCCTGCGCCTCTCGCTGCTGCGGCAGCATCCGAGATGGCACGGCAGCCGGCCACCATCACCGAAATCGACGCCATCTACTACCGCTGGCTGGCGGCCGCGGGTTCGGCGCAGGCTACGCCGCAGGCCGAACAGGAGATTCTGGACGAATTGACGCGCCTGGCCCGTGAACCGGTCGCCGGCGCCGCGCTCGTGCCGCGCATTCCGGCCATCATTCCGCAACTGATGCGGACCTTGCAAAATGAAAACATGAGCGCGGCAGAGCTGTCGCGTCAGCTGGCCCAGGACGTGCTGCTGGTCGCCGAGGTCTACCGCGAAGCGAACCGGCCCCGCTACCATTCGCGCTACAACGCCAGCCCGTCGATCAACAATATGGAAGGCGCCATCATGCTGCTCGGGCAAAACGGCATGCGCATGCTGCTGGCCCGCGTCGCCTTCCGCCCCATCGTCAGCATGCAAAGCGGCGGGCTGACCATACGCACGGCGCCGCTGATCTGGCGTCAGTCCGAGAAATGCGCGCTGGCGGCCAACCTGGTCGCGCCCGCCATGCAGGCCAATGCCTTCGACGCGTATCTGGCGGGATTGATGGCCAATGTCGGCCTGGTGGTGGCGTTCCGTCTCATCGACCAGATGCATGCGCCCGATGCATTCCCGCAATCGGACGCCTTCATTGCCCAGGTGTTCGCGCAGGCGCGCATCCTGTCGGTGCGGATCGCCGAATTATGGGAGTTTCCAGAGTCCGTGACCCGCGCGATCGGGCATGCGGGGCAGGCTGATGCCGATCCGCAGGCGCAAGCGCTGGCGCAGGGCGAGCGCTTGAGCAAGCTGCGCATGCTGGTCGATACGGGCCGCTTTCCTGCCGACGATCCTTTCGTCATGGCTGGGCTGGGCAAGAGCGAGCTGCTGGTGTTCGACAAGCTGGCCGACGAGGACGACGAGGACGACGAGGCGTGATGCCAACCGCGTGCAGCTGATTCCGGCTGATATCGCTCAGCGCGCAAAATACAATTCGTGCAGGTGCTCGAGGTCGACGTCAAGCGCCGCCTGCGACAGCGCCACCTTGCCGCTTTGCATCAGGTAGACGTGATCGGCCACGCCCACGGCCCGCGCCGTGTTCTGTTCCACCAGGATGATGGTGCGTTTGCCATCGTTCAGGCGCGCGAGGATCTCGAACAGCTCGTTGACCACCAGCGGGGCCAGGCCCAGCGACGGTTCGTCGATGATCAGCAGCGACGGGTCGGACATCAAGCCCCGCGCCATCGCCAGCATCTGCGCCTCGCCGCCGGAGAGTGACCCGGCCAGCTGCTTGCGGCGTTCGTGCAGGCGCGGGAACATGGCGTAGGCTTCGGCCAGGCGCGCCGGCATGTGGCTGCGGTGCTCCTTCGGAAATGCGCCCATGATCAGGTTTTCTTCCACGCTCATGTCGCGGAACGTCATGCGTCCTTCCGGAATCATGGTCACGCGCGCGTCGCTCATCTTCCACGTCGGCGTGCCGTTGATGGCCACGCCGTCGAGCGCGATGCTGCCCGCGCCGACCGGCAGCAGTCCCATGATGGCGCGCAGCAGGGTGGTCTTGCCGGCGCCGTTCGGGCCGATGATGGTGGTCAGCTTGCCCTTCTGGATAGCCAGCGACACATCCCACAGCACATTGATGGCGCCATAGCCGGCGCGCAGATTCTCTATCTTAAGCATGGGCGGCTCCCGTATAACTTTCGATGACGGCCGGATCGCGGAACACGGCATCGGGCGTGCCGTCGGCGATCAGCTGGCCAAAATTGAGCACGGCCACGCGCTGGCACAGATTGCTGATGGTCTCGATATCGTGTTCGATCATGACGATGCCCACGCCAAAGGCGGCGTGCAAGTCCTTCAGCATGCCCATGAAGCGGCGCTTGCCGTTCGTTTCCAGGCCCGCCAGCACTTCGTCAAGCAGCAGCAGCTTCGGATTGGTGGCCAGCGCCTTGGCCACCTCCAGTGCCTTCAATTCCGTCAGCGCCAGTTCGCTGGCCGCGTCGCGCCCGGCCTTGTCGGCCAGGCTCGTGAAATCGAGGATTTCATCGATCTTGCGCTGGTCCACCTTGCCCGTGCCGAAGCGCTGCGCCACGATCAGGTTTTCACGCACCGTCAATTCATGCATCGGTTGCGGAATCTGGAAGGTGCGGCCCAGCCCCAGGCGCGCGCGCTGGTACATGGGCGTGGCCATGATGTCGCGCCCCTCGAAGCGGATGCCGCCGCTGGTGGGACGCACCAGGCCGGAAATCGCATTGAACAGGGTGGTCTTGCCGGCGCCGTTGGCGCCCACGAGGCCGATCACGTCGTGGCTGCCCACGTTCAAGGTGACGGAATCGACGGCCGTCAGGCCACCGAAGCGCACGGATACATTATCGAGTTCAAGCATGTTGTTTCTCCTTCGCTTTGAACGCGTTTTTCAGCCATTTCTGCAGCAGCGGCAGCAAGCCGTTCGGACTGAAGACGATCATCGCCACCAGCAGCACGCCCAGCACCAGCTGGTGACCGGTAGGGATCAGCGACTTGAAAATGAGCTGGTCGACCAGGTAGACCACCACGGCGCCCAGCACGGGGCCGAGTATCGTGCGGTAGCCGCCGAAGATGGCCGCCACGATCGGCAAGGTCACCCACAGGCTGTTGAAGGCGTAGTCCGGTTCCAGGAAGTTGATGTAATGGGCGTTGAAGGCGCCGAACAGGCCCGCCATGAAGGCCGACACGAGCAGCATCGCGCCTTTGAGCAAGGTGCTGTTGACGCCGACGACGCGCGTGGCGTCTTCGCTGTCGTGCATGGCGCGCAAGGCGATGCCGTAATGGCTGGCGCGGATGCGGCTGTAGGCAAAGGCGCATGCCACCACCAGGGTCAGCACGACCAGGTAGGCGCCCGTCTTGCTGGCCAGATCGAAGCCGAAGACGGTGGGCAAGGTGGGAATATTGTTGATGCCGCCGGCGCCGCCCGTGACGGAACTCCATTCCGTGGCCAGGATGCGGAAGATGTGGGCATAGGCGAGGATGGCCAGCGCAAAATACGGCCCGCGCAGGCGCAGCACGGGCAGCATGATGACGGCGGCGATGGCCGCGCCCGCGCCGCCCAGCAGCATGGCGGCAAACACGGGCAGGCCCAGTTTCACGGTGGCCAGCGCGGAGACATACGCGCCCACGCCGAAGAACGCCGCATGGCCGAAGCTGACCATGCCGCCCAAATTCCCCAGCAGGGCCCAGGACATGGCCACGCCGCCGATGATCAGGGCCGCCACCACCATGCTCATCACATACTGGTTGGCGCCCAGGGCCAGCGGCACGGCGACGTAGGCGGCCAGCAGCAGGCCCGCCGTGGAGATCAGTGTCGAGCGCTTCATCCGCGCCTCCGTTGTGCGCCGAACAAGCCGTTCGGCATGATGAACAGCACCAGCAGGAACAGCACCATGCCGGACAATTCCTGCAGCGCGGAGCTGGCCAGGGTGACGGTCAAGGCTTCGGCCACGCCCAGCAGCACGGCGGCCAGCAGCACGCCGGGAATCGAACCGATGCCGGCCAATACCGTGATGATGAAGGCTTTTACCGTCAGCGCGCCGCCGTAGGCGGGCTGGATCACGCCATAGCTGAACAGGGCGACGCCGGCGAAGGCGGCCAGGATGCCGGCGACCAGAAAGGACACCAGTTCCGTGCGGCCCGGGTCGATGCCCATCAGCTTGGCCGCGTCGCGGTTGCTGGAGACGGCGCGCACGGCGCGGCCATACCAGCTGGTCGACAGCCAGCGCCACAGGGCCGCCATCAGCACCAGGCTGACGCCAAAGAAAATCACTTCGCTGCGCATGCTGAAAAACGGGCCGATTTCAAAACCTTCCTGCAGCCAGCTCGACGACGTCGAGCGGATATCGGCCTTCCATACGAGCAGGATGAAATTGGTGAGGATCACGCCGATGCCGTAGGTGAGGATCAGCGAATTTATTTCGCGGTCTTTCTTGATGCGGCTGACGATCAGGTACACGCCCACGGATGTCAGGCTGACGATCACCAGCGCGATGGGAATGGCGAACATGGGGCCGAGTCCAAGCCCGGATTCCACGCTGTAGGCGATGTAGGCGGCCAGCAGCACCAGTTCGCCGTGCGCCAGGTTGATCACTTTCATGGTGCCGAAGACCAGCGCCAGTCCCAGTGCGATCAGGGCGTAGGAGCCGCCCTGCAGCAAACCCGAATACAGGGCCTGCAAGATTAATTCTGTCATGTCGTCATCCCGTCAGGCAGTCCTGGCGCAGTAGCTACACTGCGCAGGACTGCCGTTCATCGGTGCGCGCCCGGCAGGCGCGCGCGTGTGCAGCGGGAGGCTGCTGTTACCAGGGCAGGGCGGGATAGGCCAGCTTGCCTGTCGCGTGTTCCTTCGGCCAGACGATGACCACTTTCTTGTCCTGGTGCTGCGCCATGCGGTGCACGAAATTCTGGTTGTCGCCGTTGGCGGCGAACTGCACCCGGCCGATCAAGGTTTCGCGGTCCGTCTTGCGCATTTCCTCGGCCACGCCGCCTTTCTTGAGCGTGCCCTTGTCGGCCGCGCGCGCGATCGCTTCGAACAGCAGCATCGATTGCACATAGCCGAACTGGCCCAGGTAGTCCGGCTCCTTCTTGTACAGCTGCTTGTAGGCGTCGCTGAAGGCCTTGCCGTCGGCTGTCTTGAATTCCGTCGGGAAGGGCAGCAGGGCCGTGCCGAACACGTTCGGCATCAGGTCGGGGAAGTCGGCCGCCATCTTCGGCGTGGCCAGCGACCACACGCCCACCATGGCCTTGATCTTCGGTTTCAGCACGCGTGCGGCGCGGATGATGCCCACGTAATCGTTTTCGTAGCCGACCATGGCCACGACTTCCGATTTATCCTGCAGCTTGATCTTGTTGATGATGGGCTTGAAGTCGGTAATGGCCGGGTCGAACGAGTGCGTCGTCACTTTCACGCCCTTGGCGGCCAGGGCTTTTTCCACGTCTTTCGCCAGGCCCGTGGTGGCGTCCTTGGTCGAATACACGATGGAGACGGACTTGGCGCCCACGTCCTGCAGCAGTCCCAGCATGGCTTTTTCGTAGCCGGCCGTGTTATTGATGCGGAAAAAATTCTTGCGCCCGCTGCTCACCAGGCTGTCGTCCACGCCGCCCGAAGTGATGTAGACGAGGCCCAGTTTATTCGCCGTGTCCGAGGCGGGCGAGATATTGTTCGAACCATAGCCACCCGTGATGGCCACCACGCCCTGGCTGGCCAGCTTTTCCACGGCGGCGATGGCCTTGGCGGGCGCCGATTCGTCGTCGACGGTGATGATCTTGATCGTGTGCTTGCCGTTGGTCTTGTTGAATACCTCGGCCGCGACCATGATCCCTTCCTGCATGCCGGCGCCGACGCGCGCCAGGTTGCCCGTCAGCGGGATTTCCGCGCCGACCAGGAATTCGTCGGCGCTGGCTTGTGTCATCCAGGCGCTGGCAACCAGCGCTGCCATGGCGATGCGTGTGTAGGTGCGTTTCATCGTGTCTCCTCCGGTGATGTGGCTTGGTTTTATTGTCGTGTCTGGTACTACATGGTCAACTTATCGTGCATTCTGCGCCATTTGCCGCAGCTGCCCCTTTAAAATCTTGCCCGTGGCGGCCGCCGGCAGCGCTTCCATGACGATGATGGCGGACGGGCACTTGTATGGCGACAGGGTCTGCGCCAGCCAGGCCTGCAATTCTGCCACGCTGGCGGGCTGGCGCGGGTCCAGTTCCACGTAGGCGATGACGTCCTCGTTGCCATCTTCCAGGGAGCGTCCCACCACGGCCGACTGCACCACGGAAGCGTGCGCGTTCAGGGCCGTTTCCACTTCCAGCGGATACACATTGAAGCCGGAGCGGATGATCAGTTCCTTGGTACGGCCCACGATGAACAGCGCGCCGTCAGGGTCCTGGCGCGCCATGTCGCCCGTGTTGAGCCAGCCGCCGTCGCGCATGGTGGCTGCCGTCATGGCCGGCTCGCGGTAATAGCCGGCCATGATGTTCGGCCCGCGTATCCACAGTTCTCCCGGCTCGCCTGGCGCCACATCCGTGCCGGCGACGTCCACCACGCGCACTTCCACGCCCGGGATCGGCGTGCCGACGGAATCGTCGAGGCGCGGCGTTTCCAGACGCGTCTGGCTGATGGTGGGCGCGCTTTCCGTCATGCCGTAGCCATTGTGCAGCGCGGTGCCCAGCAGTTTTTCCACCTCGTGCTTGAGCGATGGCGCCAGCGGCGAGCCGCCCGCGTACGCAAAGCGCAGCCGCGTCGGCAGGGGAGTCTCCGCGCCGCCCAGGGTTTGCAGCAGCTTAGCGTACATGGCGGGCACGCCCTGCACGATGGTCAACTCATCGTCTTTCAATGCGGCCAGCAGGCCATCGACGGAAAAGCGCGGCACCAGATATAAAGCGGCGCCCGCATACAGGGTGCCCAGGGCCACCGAGGCCAGGCCGTACACGTGCGAAATCGGCAGCACGCCGTAGGCGCGGTCGGTGCGCGTCAATCCCCGCAAGGTGCTGGAGACGGCGGCGATGAACAGCAGGTTGCGGTGCGTGAGCATCACGCCTTTCGACTGCCCCGTCGTGCCCGTCGTGTAGATCAGCGCGGCCACCTGCTCGTTGCCGGGGACCGTGTCTTCCGCGATGGCTGTCTCGTTCAATTCGCCTGCCAGCAGCTGGTCCATGCCATCGACGGTGACAGCGCTGGCACCGCGTCGCGCCGCATGGGCAGCCGCTTCCGGCGAGGCGCCGGCCAGGAACAGCACGCGCCGCGCGGAACTGTGCGTGGCGATGGTGTCGATCTCGCGCGCCGACAGCCGCGCATTGACGTTGACGATCCATGCATCGATGCTGGCGGCCGCGAAAATCAGCGCCACCTGCAGCGCGCCGTTTTCTCCCACCACCATCAGGCGGTCGCCGGCGCGCACATCGAGCTGGCGCAGCAACTGCGCGGCGTTTTCCACACTGTGCTGCAGCTGAGCGTAGGTCCAGTGGCGGTCACCTTCATGCAGCGCCGGCGCATCGGGCGCGCGCGCGGCCCAGTAGGCGGGGATGGCCGACAGGCGCGCCGGCAGGCCGGCCAGCAGGGAAGGGATGTCCATCGCGGCCTCCTTCACTTTTGCGCTGCCTTGATCATGTTGCGGGCGATGACGATCTGCTGGATCTGCGTCGTACCCTCATAAATGCGGAACAGGCGCACGTCGCGGTAGAAGCGTTCGGCCGCGTATTCGCTGATGTATCCCGCGCCGCCGTGGATCTGCACGGAGCGGTCGGCCACGCGGCCGCACATTTCGGAAGCGAACAGCTTGCAGCACGATGCTTCCGTCGAAATATCTTCCTTGTTGTCGCGCCGGCGCGCCGCGTCGAGCACCATGCTGCGCGCCGCATAGATTTCCGCCTTGCTGTCGGCCAGCATGGCCTGGATCAGCTGGAATTCCGCGATGGGCTGGCCGAACTGCTGGCGCTCCATGGCGTAGGCGAGGGCGTCGGCCAGCATGCGTTCGGCCGCGCCCACGCAGACGGCGGCGATGTGCAGGCGTCCCTTGTCGAGCACTTTCATGGCTGTCTTGAAGCCCACGCCTTCCTTGCCGCCGATGACGTTGGCGGCCGGCACCGTGCAATTTTCAAAGATGACGTCGCAGGTATGCGCGCCCTGCTGGCCCATTTTCTTGTCGATCTTGCCCAGCGAGAGGCCCGGCGTATCCTTTTCCACGATGAAGGCGGAAATGGCCGAGGCACCGCGCTTGACGGGGTCCGTGCGGGCCATGACGGTAAAGATGCTCGCTTCCGGCGCGTTGGTGATATAGCGCTTGCTGCCGTTGAGTATATAGAAGTCGCCATCGCGCACGGCCGTCGTGCGCAGCGAGGCCGCATCTGAACCGGAACCCGCTTCCGTCAGCGCGAACGAGCCGATGATCTCGCCCGCCGCCAGCTTGGGCAGGTAGTGCTGTTTCTGTGCTTCCGTGCCGTCGATGACGATGCCTTGCGAGCCGATGCCGTTGTTGGTGCCGATCAGCGAGCGGAAGGCGGGCGAGGTGCGGGCGATTTCAAAAGCGACGCGCACTTCCTCTTCCATGCTCAGTTCCAGGCCGCCGTAGGCTTCGGGAATGGACAGGCCGAACAGGCCCAGCTCGCGCATCTGCGCCACGATGGCGGGCGGTATCGTGTCCGTTTCGGCCACCAGCGCCTCGTTCGGCACCAGCACTTCGCGCACGAAACGGGCGATGCTGTCGAGCAGGATGTTCAGGGTTTCTTCGTCGCGTATCATCGGTTTCCTCGGCGCTTTGATTTGATCTGTCGTTGAGAGGGGGCGCGCAGTCTAACCGCGGCCCAGGTTTTTTTCCACTGTCTTGACGAGGGCCACCAGGCGCGGTCCCAGGTCGGATTCGAGTTTTTCGCGCGACAGCAAAAAGGCGGGGCCGCCGCAATTGAAGGCCATCACCTGTTCGCCGTCGGCGCCCAGCATGGGCACTCCCACGGCATGCACGTCGTTCTGCCACTCGCCGGCCGAGATGCAAAAACCCCGGTCCTGGTAATCCTTGAAGCCTTGTTCGATGCCGGCCTTGATGCGGGGCCAGCGTTCCGTCTCGTGCACCCTGGCGTGGTCCATCAGGTAGTCGCGTTCGGCCTGCGGCAGGATGCACAGCAGGGCCTTGCCCATGGCCGTCGTCATCAGGGGAATGCGCGAGCCGACGTCGAGGCGCAGGGTGACATTGGCGCTGCTGCGGCACGTCTCCACATACACCATGCTGAGGCGGTCGCGCGTGCCCAGCGACACGGATGCCTGCGCATGCTCGGCCAGTTCCTCCATCAGCGGGCGCGCCATCTTGCGCACGTCGAGGTTCGACAGCATGCGGTAGCCGAGGGCCAGCACGCCGGCGCCCAGCTGGTACTTGCCCAGGCTGTCCGAATAATTGAGGTAGCCGAGTTTGGTGAGGGTGTAGGTGAGGCGAGAGATGGTCGGCTTCGGGATGCCCGTGCGCTTGGCCATGTCCGCGTTCGACAGATAGACTTCGCCGGGGCGGAAGCAACGGAGCACTTCCAGCCCGCGCGCCAGCGCGTTGACGAACTGGCGGTCCTTGCCCTCCTCGTCGTCGCTGAAGACGATCAGTTCCGGATCTGCTGCGGTCTGAATATTTATCATATTTGCATTCATTTTCAGGCTCCCTGGAAATCAGTTTGCCTAGCCAAATTGTGCGTGTCAACCGTTTTGTGAAACATTCGTTCGCACAGCGAAATGCTGCGGTGCATGAAAAATACCTGGAAAATTGACCTGCGCAGCGGTTTTCGGCCTTGCTGCTTGAGCATCGCTATATACGTCTATATATTGCGCTGTTGCGTGATGGCCGCCGCAGAAGCGGCCGATTTTTTGCATGTCGCTATATAAGGCGATATATAACGGAAGAGAGCAAGATGATGATGGTGAAACAGGTAATGACGGGCGCCGTGCTGCTGGCGCTGGCGCAGCAGGTCGCCGGCATGGAAGACGTCGATGCGGCGGCGCCGTTCGTGCTGGGCACGGTGACGGTGGTCGGCCAGCGCGAGCAGGCTGGCGCAATGGAGCAGCAGGTGGGGACGCAAGTGAGCCGCGCCCAGATGCGCCGCTTCAACCGCGACAACGTGGGCGACGCCTTGAATCTGCTGTCCGGCGTGTCCCTGTCGACGAATGCGCGCAATGAAAAAACCATCGCCATCCGCGGCTTCGATGCGCGCCAGGTGCCGCTGTATATCGACGGCATACCCGTCTACGTGCCGTATGACGGCTATGTCGATTTCAATCGCTTCACGACTGCCGACCTGGCCGCCATCCAGGTGGCGAAAGGCTACAGTTCCGTGGCGTATGGCGCCAATACCCTGGGCGGCGCCATCAACCTGGTGTCGCGCAAGCCGACAGCGTTGACGGAAGGCGATGTGTTCGTGGGATTTGGCTCGGGCAGCGAGCGCCAGGTGTCGGCCAATGTGGGCACGAACCAGGGCCTGTGGTATCTGCAGGCCGGCGTGTCCTGGATCGACAGCGACAGCTTTCCCCTGTCGTCCGACTTCCGCCCCACGGCCACGGAAGATGGCGGCATGCGTAACAACTCATATCGCAAGGATCACAAGCTGTCGTTCAAGGTGGGTTACACGCCCGCAGGCGGCGATGAATACGCTCTTAGTTACTACAAGCAGCATGGCGAAAAGGGCCAGCCGCCATCGACGAATCCCGCAGGCGCGCGCTACTGGCAATGGCCCTATTGGAACAAGGAAAGCGTGTATTTTGGTTCGCAGACGCGCCTGGGCGAGGCCGAGCGTTTGAAACTGCGCCTGTACCACGACAGCTACGACAATGAAATCGTCTCGTACACGAACGGCAGCTACACGGTCTTGAAGAACAGCGGCCAGGGCAGCGTCAGCGGCGGGCGCAGCATCTACAACGACCGCACGAATGGCGGCGCCGTGGAACTCGAATCATTTCGCCTGGCCGCGCACAGCCTGCGTTTTGTGGCCAGCTACAAGGCCGACGAGCACCAGGAACGCGATGGCAAGGGCGTGCGCACCACCTGGTACAAGGATGCCCTGTGGACCCTGGGCGCGGAAGACAGCATCGCCCTGAGTGGAGCGACGCAGCTGTCGCTGGGCGCCTCGCGCAATGCCCTGCGCCCGGACACGGTTGACAGCGCCGGCAACGCCTATACCTTGCCGGGCAATCAGTCGGCCACCGACCTGCAGGCTGGCCTGTTTCACAAGGTGACGCCAGCGTCGCGCGTGTACGCCACCGTGGCGCGCAAGTCGCGCCTGCCGACGCTGAAGGACCGCTACTCGCAGCGCCTGGGCACATATATTGAAAACCCGAACCTGCGCGCCGAGGAGGCGCTCAATTATGAAGTGGGATATCAAGGAAACGCGCAGGGCGCCAGCCTGGAAGCGGCGCTGTTTTACAGCGACGTGAAGGACAAGATCCAGAGCGTGGCGAATGTCTCCGGCGTGCGCGCGCAGATGCGCAACGCGGGCAGGGCGCACATCAGCGGCGTGGAACTGGGCTTGCGCGGACGCGCCGGCGCCCGGCTCGATTTCGGCGGCAACTATACGTACACGGACATGAAAAATGTCAGCGACCGCGCCATGCGCTTGACGGATGTGCCGCGCCACAAGCTGACGGCGCACGCCGTGCTGCACGCGGCGCGCCAAGTCGACGTGGTGGCCATCGCGCAAGCGAACAGCGGGCGCTGGGTCTCGAACACGCTGGAACTTGGCGGCTTTGCGACGCTGAACCTGAAGGCCGTGTACCGCCCCTTGCCGGCCTTGACCCTGGAAGCGGGCGTGAGCAACCTGGCTGACCGCAACTACGCGCTGGCCGACGGTTTTCCCGGCGCGGGCCGCACGTGGCTGGCCAATGCGCAGTATCAGTTCTGATTTTTTGATCGTTCCATGAAAGGACTTAGCATGTTCAAGAAGATTTTCTCGGCCTGTACGGCTGCTTCGCTGCTGGCGGCGGCGCCCGCATGGTGTGCCGCGCCACCAGCAGCGCGTGACAACATGAGCCACGCGCTCACCGTGACGGGCAAGGTGGCAATGCCATTGACCCTGAAGGTGGCGGACTTGCGTCAGCTGCCACCGGCCAATGGCGGCGAGCTTGCCGTCACGCGCCACAATGGCGACAAGGCCGAAACCATCACCAGTTATCGTGGCGTGCGCCTGCGCGACATCCTCGACAAGGCGGCGCTCGATGCGCCCGGCCACAACGACGTCAAGAAGCTCGCCATCATCGCCACGGCCACCGATGGTTATGCCGTGGTGTTTTCCTGGGGCGAGCTGTATAACGCGCCGGCAGGCGAGGGCGTGATCGTCTACTACGAAAAAAACGGCAAGGCGCTCGATGAGAACGATGGCGAGATCGGCCTGATCTCGGCCAAGGATATCCGCACGGGGCCGCGCCATGTGAAGTGGCTGAACGCCATCGAGGTGCGCAAGATGGTGGAATAATGAAGTGACAAGGTCGGCCGCCGTGGAGCCATCCCCGGCGGCCGATTTTCTTACATGGCCAGTGCTTTTTTCATCGCCTGGCCCGCCACGTCGAACAATCCCCGCGCCGCTGGCGTCAAGCCCGCCATGTGCATGGACGCATGGACCATGCCGTCCAGTTGCACGCAATCGGCCGCCACACCGCCGTCGCGCAGCCGCCGCGCATACGCCAGGCCTTCGTCATGCAGCGGGTCGTATTCGCACACGAGCACTGTTGCCGGCGGCAAGTCCTTGAACGAAGCGGCCCGCAATGGCGCCGCGTACGGATGCGCGCCGTCGGCCGGTTCGTTCAGGTAGGCCGACCAGCAAAAACGCATGGCTTCACGGGTCAATGAAAAGCCTTCCGCATGGCGCTGGTAGGACGGCGTGTCGAAGGCGAAATCGAGGGCCGGATACAGCAGCAGCTGGTGCGCCAGGGCGGGGCCGGCCTGGTCGCGCGCCATCAGGGCGGCGGCGGCCGCCAAGTTGCCGCCCGCGCTGTCGCCGCCCACGGCCAGCCGCCGTGCATCGATGCCCAGCGCCGCCGCATGCTCGGCGACCCAGCACAGCGCCCTGTAAAAGTCGTCGAGCGGCACGGGGAACTTGTGCTCGGGCGCCAGCCGGTAGTCGACGGAAAAGATCACGCAGCCGGTGGCGTTGGCCAGCGCGCGGCACGGATTGTCGTACAGGTCCAGCGAACACAGACACCATCCGCCTCCGTGCGCAAAGACGATGGCGGGCAAGGGCTGGCCCGTCTGCGCGCCGGCCGGCACATAGGCGCGCACGGCCAGTGCATGCTCGCCGGGCAGCACGTAATCCTTGATGGCCGCGACGTCTTCCAGTGGCCCGTGCAGCTGGCGCAAGCCCGTTTCCGTGGATGTGCGCAAGTGTGCCAGCGAGGCGGGAGTCGGCGCATCCCTTGTTTGTTCCAGCCAGGCGGCGATCAGCGGATCGAGGCTCATGCGTTGTTTCCTGACTTTTCTCCGGCCAGGAACGGCAGCAGATGGGCGATGAACGCTTCCGGCTGTTCCTCCATGATGAAGTGGCCGCACTCGGCGACGATGGCGCCTTGCAAATTGTCCGCCTTGCCCTGCATGGTCAGCAGGGGCGCGTCGTTTGTCGCATGGTCGGCGCCGATGGCCAGCACGGGCATGGCCAGGCTGCGCTTGGCCCGCTCGAGGTTTTGCCGGATGGTTTCGGGGATGGCGCGGTAGTAGGCGAAACCGGCGCGCAGGGCGCCTGGCGTGGCGTACGCGTCCGCATACACGTCGACGTCCACCTTGTCGCGGCGGTATGACCAGCGGTCGAAGATGAAGCGGATGTACTCGCGCTCCTTGCCGGCCGTGAGCATTTCCGGCAAATCGAGCACCTGGTTGAACATGAAGTGCCACAGGAAGATGTTGTCCGATGGCGCGACAAAAATCGGCGGCGCCGGCGCCAGGCCGGGAATCACGGCTTCCGTCAGCGCCAGTTTCGTCACGGCCTGCGGAAAATCGCTGGCCAGCGCGTAGCCGACCCACATGCCGATGTCGTGACCGACGACGTCGTACTGCGCATGGCCCAGGGCCAGCATGGCGCGGTGCAGGGTAGTTGCCACGGCGCCCGTGTCGTAGCCGCCGGCCGGTCGGTCGGAGTGGCCGCTGCCGGGCGGGTCGATGGCGACGGCCTGGTAGCCATTCGCCGCCAGCGCCGCCATCACGTGGCGCCACGCATACCAGGTTTGCGGCCAGCCGGGGATCAGCAGCACGGGTTTGCCGTTGCCGGTACCCGCGATGACGCAATGCAGGCGCTGGCCGTCGATGCGCACGTAATCATGTGTAAATTCGTTCATGGTGTTTCCCTGATTAGTTGTGTTGGATGCCCAGCAATTGATGGATCTGCTCTGCGCTGACGGGGGCGCCGGCGAAGTCGTCGAAGATCTTGTCGGTCACGGGAATGATGTGGGCGTTGATGAAGGCCACGCCTTCGCGCGCGCCCGTTTCCTGGTCTTTCAGGCAGCATTCCCATTCCAGCGTGGCCCAGCCCGCGTAGTCGTTCTGCGCCATCTTCGAGAAGATGGCCTTGAAGTCGACCTGGCCGTCGCCCAGCGAACGGAAACGCCCGGCGCGGTTTTCCCACGACTGGTAGCCGCCGTAGATGCCTTGCCGTCCTGTCGGATTGAACTCCGCATCCTTCACATGGAACATGCGGATGTGGTCCTTGTAGATGTCGATGAATTCCAGGTAGTTCAGCTGCTGCAGCACGAAGTGGCTGGGGTCGAACAGCATCTTGCAGCGCGGGTGGCGACCCACGCGCTCGTAAAACATCTCGAAGCTGATGCCGTCATGCAGGTCTTCGCTCGGGTGGATTTCGTAGCACAGGTTGACGCCCTGTTCCTCGCACACGTCGAGGATGGGCAGCCAGCGGCGCGCCAGTTCGTCGAAGGCCGTCTCGATCAGGCCGGGCGGGCGCTGCGGGAACGGGAATAAATATGGCCAGGCGAACGAGCCGGAAAAGGTGCCCATGTCGGTGAGGCCCAGGCGTTTCGAGGCCATGGCCGCCAGCTTGACTTGCTCGATGGCCCACGCCGTGCGCGCTTCCGGCTGGCCGTGCAGGTGTGCCGGCGCGAAGCTGTCGCACAGCGCGTCGTAGGCCGGGTGCACGGCCACCAGCTGGCCGAGGATGTGCGTCGTCAGTTCGCTGACGACGAGGCCATGGCCCGCCAGCATGGCGACCAGGTCGTCGCAATATTGCTGGCTGTGCGCGGCCTGCGCCACGTCGAACAGGCGCGCATCCCAGGCGGGAATCTGCAGGGCCTTGAAGCCCATGCCGGCCGCCCACTCGGCGATGGCGGGCAGGGTGTTGAAGGGCGCCGTGTCGGCGGCGAATTGGGCCAGGTGCAGGCTCGGTCCTTGGATGGTTTTCATATCGGCTCCTATTGTTTGTCGATCGACAAAGAATAGGCGAAATTTTCTGTTCGGTCAAGGCGGTCATGCAAAATAATTGGCGAACGCGCCGTCGACGCCAGGCGTTATACTGGCCGCCAGTTTGCAAGCAGAGGATGAAAATGGCAGGAAGACCGAGGGAATTTGACCGCGCGCTGGCGCTGGCAAAAGCGCGCGACGCATTCTGGACGCGCGGCTACGAGGGCGTATCGATGGCCGACCTGGTGGCGGCGCTGGGCATCGCCTCGGCGCGCATCTACGCGGCGTTCGGCTCGAAGGAGCAGCTGTTCCGCGAAGCCGTGGAATTGTATGAAACGGGCGAAGGCGCGTTTGCCGTGCATGCGCTGGCGGCCAGCCTGAATGTGCGCGACGCCGTGGCGCGCATGCTGGAAGAAGCCGTGCTGCTGTACACGCGCAGCGGCCAGCCGCAAGGCTGCATGGTGGTCACGGCCGCCACGAACACGAGCGCGGAAAACGCGGGTATCGCCGACTGGCTGGCGCAGCACCGCCGCGCGCGCACGCAAGCCGTCATCGAGCGCCTGCGCGCGGCGCAGCTGGCGGGAGAATTAAAAGGAGAGGCGGACGTGCAGGCGCTGGGCGACTACTATGCGGCCTTGCTGCATGGCTTGTCGGTGCAGGCGCGCGACGGCATTTCCGCCGAACGGCTGCTGGCGCTGATCACGCCGGCGCTGGCGCCTCTGGCGCTGGAAATGAAAAACCAGGCTATCTAGTCGATAGCCTCCGGGTTCAAGTCTTGACGTCGATCAGGCTGCCCAGGGCCTGGTCGGCTGCCTTGACGACATTCGCCGACAGGTTGAAACCGGCCTTGTAGACGAGGTTATCCGTCAGTTCGGACGCCAGGCCCACGCCGTTCGGACGGCTTTCCGCCGCCTTGGCCGCATTCGCATTGGCGCCGCTGACGCTTTCGCTGGCGGCCAGCTTGCGTCCTTCGGCGGACAGGGTGACGCCCGTGCCGGCCGGGCTGCTTTCCTGGAACTGGGCTTGTTGCGGCTGGAAGCCCGGCGTATTCGCATTGGCGATATTGTTGGCGGCCACATCCAGCGCGCGCTGGTTGGCAGTCAGCCCCGAGGTACCGGTGGTGAGGGCGGATATGGACATGGCAACTCCTTCAGTAGGCGCCCAGTTTACTCCTGTCAGCGGAAAAAGTGGTTGGCGCAAGGCAACATTTTTTCCGCAGGTGGTTGCCGCAAAAAATATGTGCGTCACGTAATTTTTTTATATTGTCCTGTGGCATTTCACTGTCTAGACTGGCAGGGAAGTCATCCACGGAGTCCGCCATTTTTCACCTGCTTCGCCCTATTTCCCTGGGTTTTCTGCTCAGTCTGCCTTGCCTGCCACTGAAAGCCCAGCTTGCCCACTCGCCGTTGCCGCTCGATGCGCGCCTGAACGAGCAAGTCATCATGGTGCCGGCCGGCGACGGCTTGCGCGAGGCGCTGGAAACGACGGTGTTCCGCCCCGCCGGCCCCGGCCCGTTCCCCTTGTTGCTGATGAATCATGGCAAGCAGGCCGGCCCGGCCCGGCTGCAGCAGCGCGAGCGCTTTATCTATATGGCCACCGAATTCGTGCGCCGCGGCTATGCGGTGATGCTGCCCATGCGCGCCGGCTTTGCCCGTTCCACGGGCGCCTACCGCGATTTCGGCTGCGACATGCTGGGCAACGCCCAGGGCCAGGCGCGCGACATGCTGGCCGCGCTCGCGTATGCGCGCCGCCAGAGCTGGGTCGACCCGCAGCGCATCGTCGTCGCGGGGCAGTCGTATGGCGGCCTGGCGGCGCTGGCGCTGGCCACCCGGGTGGTGCCCGGCGTACGGGGCGTGCTCAATTTTTCCGGCGGCTTGCGCGTCGACACGCCCGGCTGCGACTGGCAAGGGGCGCTGGCGAAGACCTTCGCCACCCTGGGCGCCTACAATCACATTCCCAGCCTGTGGCTGTATGGCGCCAACGATTCCTATTTCGGGCCGGCCCTGGCACAGCGTTTGTTTCGCTCGTTTACGGGCTCCGGCGGCCAGGCGCAACTGGTCGCCTATGGCCCGTTCAAGCGCGACGCCCACCTGACCCTGGGCAGCCGCGATGGGGTGGCCGTGTGGCTGCCCGCCACCGAACGCTTCCTCCAGAAGATCGGCATGCCGGTGCGCCAGGTCTACCGAGTGGCCGATGCGCCGTTGCCGCCCGCCACGCATTTCGCGCCGCAGGACGATATCGCCGCCGTGCCCTACCTGGAAGAGCAGGGCCGCGCCGCCTACCGCGTCTTCCTCGAGAAAACCGCGCCGCGCGCCTTTGCCTTGTCGGCCAGCGGCGCCTGGGGCTGGGCCGAGGAGGGCGAAAGCCCCGACGTGCGTGCGCTCGCTTCGTGCCAGCGCAGCAGCAGCCTGCCGTGCCAGTTGTATTCGGTCGATGAAAGCGTCGTTTGGCCCATCGCCGGCGCCAGCGTGAGCGCCGCCGGCGGCGCGCAATAGGCCCCCGCGCACGATAGTTGTCGCCGAAACGGGGGATGGGCGAATATACTAGGCGAAAAGGGAGGCGTTGCGCTTCCCGTCCGCCCTTATCATCAGCGAGAATTCACCCTTATGGCGTCATCCCCAGAAAACCTCAGCATGGCCGTGTTTTGCGACTTCGAGAACGTCGCGCTCGGCGTGCGAGATGCAAACTACGAAAAATTCGATATCAAGCCCATCCTCGAACGCTTGCTGCTCAAGGGCAGCATCGTTGTCAAGAAGGCATATTGCGACTGGGACCGTTATAAAAGTTTCAAGGGCACCATGCACGAAGCGAATTTCGAGCTGATCGAAATTCCCCACGTGCGCCAGTCCGGCAAGAATTCGGCCGACATCCGCCTCGTGGTCGATGCGCTGGACCTGTGCTACACCAAGGCCCACGTCAACACCTTCGTCATCATCAGCGGCGATTCCGACTTTTCGCCCCTCGTGTCGAAACTGCGCGAAAACGCCAAGCAGGTAATCGGCGTGGGCGTCAAGCAGTCGACTTCCGACCTGCTGGTGGCCAACTGCGACGAATTCATTTTCTACGATGACCTCGTGCGCGAGAGCCGCCGCACGGCAGCCAAGCGCGACTCGCGCGAAACTCCGGCGGCCAAGCGTTCGCCCGACGAAGAAGTGCGCCGCAAGGAAAAATACGAGTCGCGCAAGACGGAAGCGATCGAGATGGCCGTTGCCACCTTCGACGCGCTGGTCTCGGAGCGCGGCGACAGCGGCAAGATCTGGGCCTCGATGCTGAAAGAAGCGATCAAGCGCCGCAAGCCGGACTTCAGCGAGTCGTACTACGGTTTCCGCACCTTTGGCAACCTGCTGGAAGAAGCGCAGACGCGCGGCTTGCTGGAATTTGGCCGCGATGAAAAATCGGGCGCCTATGTCTACCGCAGCAGCGGCCTGGTGCCTGTCGCCGCGCCCGTGAACGGCGAAGTGGCCAGCGAAGCCATCGTCACCGGCGAGACCGGCCTGGCGGCGGAAGAGGGCAATCAGCGCGAAGGCGGCAGCCGCCGCGATTCGCGCCGCAATGGACGTGGCGGCCGCAAGCAGAACGAACAACGCCGCGGCGAGTCCGCGCCACAGGCCTTCGTGCCGGTGGCCGACGCCGAAGCAGTCGTCGAGCAGTATGCGCCGGCGCCGCAGCCGGAAGTGCAGCACGAGGTAGCAGAAGCCGCCGCCGAGGTGGTGGCCGAAGAAGGCAACGCCAAGCGCGGTTCGCGCCGCAATGGCCGTGGCGGCCGCAAGAATGGCGATGGCGCCCGCGAAGCGCGCGCCGAAGTTGTCGAAGTCGACGTGGCGCCGGTGGTGGAAACCATGCCTGAGCCGGTAGTTGAAGCGATCGTGGAAGCCGTCGCCGAAGCGAAGCCGAAGGCCAAACCGCGCACGCCGGCCCGCAAGGCGGCAGCGGCGAAGAAGCCGGCCAAGAAGGCGATCGATGTCGTGGTGGAAGCTGCACCTGTGATTGAGTCTGCGCCGGTGGAAATCGCGCCTGTAGCGGAAGACAAGCCGGCCAAGGCACCGCGCAAGACGCCGGTGCGCCGTCCGGCCCGCAAGAAGACGGAAGCGGCTTGATTGACGCCCCCAACGCAAGGGCTGGGGTCGGACGGGGACGCCGAGTCCCGGCGGGTCTGACCCCGGCATTTTGCTGCGTCGCTGTACGCCCGGCTTAAGCCATGTACCACGGCGAACGCTTCAACAGCATCTCCCATACGGTGGGCGCCGCGCTGGCGGCCATCGGCGGCGTCATCCTGATCGTCGTGGCGGCCCGCACGGGCGACGCCTGGAAAATCGTCAGCTGCAGCGTGTATGCGGCCATGCTGCTGACCTTGTATCTGACTTCCACCCTGTACCACAGCGTGCGCGGCAAGGCCAAAGCGGTGCTGCAGCGGCTCGACCACTGCGCCATCTACCTGCTCATTGCGGGCACCTACACGCCATTCATGCTGGTGACCCTGCGCGGGCCGTGGGGCTGGTCGCTGTTCGGCGTCGTCTGGGGCCTGGCCCTGCTTGGCATCGTGCAGGAATATGTGTACGCGAAAGGCGCGCGCATCCTGTCGCTGGTGATTTACGTGGCCATGGGCTGGCTGATCGTCATCGGCATCAAGCCGCTGCTGGCGGCGCTCGAGTGGAACGGTTTCCTGTGGCTGGTGGCAGGCGGGCTGTGCTACACGGGCGGCATCGCTTTCTATGCCACCGACCACAAGCTGCGCCATGGCCACGGCATCTGGCACCTGTTCGTGCTGGCCGGCAGTAGCTGCCATTTTGTCGCCATTTTGTTCTACGTTGCCTGACGTTGTTACTTGCCCTCACTGTTGCCATGATTCCATTATAATGGCGCGATATGTGAAGCGCAGGCAATAATAAGGCAACAATGGATATCAATTCGGACGACCTGAAAATCTTCGTCACCGTCATCGACAGCGGCACCCTGAGCGCGGCCGCCGTGCACCTGGGGCAAACCACGTCCGGCGTCAGCCGGGCCCTGTCGCGGCTGGAAGACAAGCTGGCCACCTCGCTGCTGACGCGCACGACGCGCCGCATGGAGCTGACGGAAGAAGGGCAGCTGTTCCTGGACAAGGCGCGCGCCATTCTCGCCTCGATGGAAGACGTGGAAGAGTCGATCCGCATCCGCCGCCAGAAGCCGGCCGGGCGCCTGTCCGTCGACGCCGCCTCGCCCTTCATGCTCCATAGCGTGGTGCCGCACGTGGCCGAATTTCGCGCCATGTATCCGGACATCCGCCTGGAATTGACCAGCAACGACCAGATCGCCGACTTGCTCGAACACCGCACCGATATCGCCATCCGCATCGGCGCCCTGGTCGACTCGACCCTGCATGCGCGCGCCCTGACTTCCAGCCCGCTGCACGTGCTGGCCACGCCCGCCTATCTGGCGCGCCACGGCGAACCGGCCACGCCGGAAGCGCTGTCCGGCCACGCGCTGCTGGGCTTTGCCCAGTACGACCTGGGCAACAACTGGCCGCTGCGCCATGAAGCGGGCAACAGCCTGCAGATCGTGCCCGCGCTGGCGGCCTCCAGCGGCGAAACCCTGCGCCAGCTGGCCCTGCACGACCAGGGCATCGTCTGCCTGTCCGACTTCATGACGAAGGACGACATCGCCGCCGGCCGCCTGGTGAAAGTGCTGCAGCCGTTCTATACGGGCTACCGCCAGCAGATCCACGCCGTCTACTACCGCAACACGCAGCTGGCGCAGCGCATCAGCTGCTTCCTGGAATTCCTGCAAAAAAAGCTGTAGGGCTGGACACGAAGGAGCATGGAATGCAGTGCGCCGCGTGAGAATGCGCGTATTTTTCATCAACTCGGGCATGTTAGTCTGTGGCAATCAAAAACATTGTAAGGATGATATGAAAAAACCGCTTTCCCTGATCGTCTTGCTGTGCGCGTCCAGCGCCGGTGCCGCCGACCTTATCTATGCAGGCAAGGCAGACTGCCGCGTTGCCGGGCACGCACGGGTGGCAGGGCATGTGGCGTACTGGAATGGCGCCTGCAAGGATGGCTATGCGAGCGGGCCCGGTGCTTTGCAGTGGAGCAAGGACGGCAAGGCAGCGGAACGTTATGAGGGCGCGCTGAGCAAAGGCGTGCCGGAGGGCGCGGGCATTGCGCAGTGGGCCGACGGCAGCCTGCATGAAGGGAACTACCAGGACGGCCTGCTGCACGGTCCCGGCGTGGTGATCTTTAAAGACGGGGATAAGCTGGAAGCCAATTTCGAACATGGCAAGCCCGTCGGCAACGTCAAGGCCGTCTATGACGGCGGCGATCATTATGAGGGCGGCTGGCGCCATGGCCCGGAAGGCAGTGGCACCATGACATTCGCGCTGGGCGGCGCTTATCGTGGCCCCTGGCACGAGGGCAAGCCGGTCGGCGACGGCGAGATACTGTATCCCAACGGGCAGGTGCTGAAGGCCCGCTTCAATGGCAGCTTCCAGTTGACGGCGCAGGCGGAAAAGCCCGAGGCGCCCACGCTGTACAGCCTCAAGGCGCAGGACGCGCCGATCGGCTCGAACATCCGTCCGGTCATGGGCTCGCGGTATGTGGTGCCGCCGGAAAAGTCCTATGCCGAGATGACGCCGGAGCAGCAATCGTTTGTCAAACGGTACTACAAGGTATTACAGGATGGCGATGTGCCACCCTATCCGGAGAAAGGCATGCTGGAGATCTCGCGTGCCATGGGCCGCCTGATTTCGTACAAGGAGGCCACGGGCAAATTGCGCGCCAATGTCAGCGTGGATGAACATGGCGTGGCGCAGAATGTGACCCTGCTGAAAAGTCCGGACAGCGAGTCGGGCAAGCTGGCGGCGTCCATGCTGATGCTGGTCAAATATACGCCAGGCCGTTGTGCGGGCCAGCCGTGCGCGATGACGGTGCCGTTCAGCTTCCTGCTGCGTTTTTCGAACTAGCGCGGCGGCCCGTCACTGCGCCGCGCAGAACTCGCCGCGCAGCAGTATTTCCACCTCATCCGCCGGCAGCGGATGGCTGAAGTAATAGCCCTGCGCCTCGTCGCAGCCATGGCGGCGCAGATAATCGAGCTGCTCGGCCGTTTCCACGCCTTCGGCCACCACGCGCAGCTTCAGATTGTGCGCCAGGGCGATGATGGAGACGACGATGGCCGCGTCGTCCGCGTCGCGCGCCACGTCGCCGACGAAACTGCGGTCGATCTTCAGCACGTCGATGGGGAAGGTGCGCAGGTAGGCGAAGCTGGAATAGCCGGTGCCGAAGTCGTCGATCGACAGCTGCACCCCCAGCGCCTTCATGTCGTGCAGCTGGCTGACGGCCAGCGCCACGTCGTGCATGAACAGGCTTTCCGTCAGTTCCAGTTCCAGGCAGGCGGGCGGCAAGCCCGTTTCCCGCAGCACGTCGGCGATCGTGGCGACCAGGTTCGGCTCGTTGAACTGGCGCGCCGACAGGTTGACGGCCAGGCGCAAGGTGTCCAGTCCCGCCGCATGCCAGCGTTTCACCTGCGCGCATGCTTCGCGCATGACCCAGGCGCCGATCGGCACGATCAGGCCTGTATCTTCCGCCAGCGCGATGAAGCGCTGCGGCGCCACCATGCCCAGTTCCGGATGCTGCCAGCGCAGCAGCGCTTCCACGCCGACGATGCGCCCGCTGGCCAGGTCCACCTGCGGCTGGTAATGCAGCACGAACTGATCGCGCTCGAGTGCGTTGCGCAGCGCCGTCTCGATGCGCAGGCGCTCCAGGGTGGCCTGATTCATGGCCGTGGTGTAGAACTTGATGTTGTTGCGGCCCTGTTTCTTGGCGCAGTACATGGCGATGTCGGCCTGCTCGATCAGGTTCTGCGTCTCGCCATTCAAGGTCACGTCGCCGGGGGCGTCGTAGCGCGACATGTCGTAGATCGCCACGCCGATGCTGCAGGTGACGAAGAATTCCTTGCCGTCCAATAGTACCGGCTGGGCCACGGCATCCATCACGCGCTGCACGATGGCGCCGCTGAGCACTTCGTCCACCTGTTCGCACAAGATGGCGACGAACTCGTCGCCCGACAGGCGCGCCACCGTATCGCTTTCGCGCAGGCTGGCCTGCAAGCGCGTGGCGATGGTTTTCAGCAGCAGGTCGCCGGCCTTGTGGCCGAGGCTGTCGTTGACGAACTTGAAGCGGTCGAGGTCGATCAACAGTACCCACAATGCGCGATTCTTGCGGCGCGACAGGGCCATCGCCTGCGCCAGGCGGTCGCGCAGCAGGGCGCGGTTGGGTAAACCCGTCAGCACGTCGTGGTGGGCGATGTGCTGGATCTGCTGCTCGGCCAGCTTGCGTTCCGTGATTTCGGAACCCGTGCCCCGGTAGCCGCGAAATTCGCCGAGCTCGTTGAACAGCGGTTCGCCATTGATGCTGAACCAGCGCAGCTGCCCGTCGCGGTCGTGCATCGCATATTCGAGGTTGGAAAAGGGCAGGTGCGCTTCCAGGTTGGCGATATGCTGCTTGCCCCAGCGCGAATTGCGCATTTCCGCATTGTTGTCCCAGCGCGTCATGCCGATGAAGCGTTCCAGCGGCATGTTCGACTTGTCTGTGAAACCGCTGGTGATGTGGGTGAAGCAGAAGTTGGCGTCCTGTTCCCAGTACCAGTCCGACGACAGGGCCAGCAGGCGACGGAAGCGCTTTTCGCTTTCCTGCAGGGCGCGCTCCGTGCGCTGGCGTGCCCGCACGTCGGCGCTGAGCAGCTCGTTGCTGCGCTTGAGGTCGGCCGTGCGCTGCTCCACCAGCAGCTGCACGCGGCGCGAGCGCTGCGTCAGCGATTGCACGAAGGCGGCCGTCAGCAAGCTGAACAGCAAGCCCGTGATCAGGGTAAACAATGAGCCCAGATGGTCGGCCAGGAAGGGGCGCGGATGGGCGACCACGCGCACATGCCAGGGCCGGCCGGCGGAAGCAAAGGCCCGGTCATAATGGTTGTGGTAGGCAAAGTGCAGCCAGCGCGGCAAGGACTCCCAGGCACCGCCTGGCTCGCTGGCAGGCGCCTGGCCATGCCGGAAGATCATCTGGCGCGGGTCGGCGCCGGCGTCCGCGTAGACGCTCAGTTCAAGCTGCGAATCGCCCAGCAAGTCGGCGCCGGCGAGGATTTTCTGCACCAGTTCCCCGGCGCGCACGATGACCGCCGTATCGCCGATCAGCGCCGCGCGCCGCTGCTGCACCGTCTGCAGGGGCACGCCGTGGCGGTACACGGGACGCACGATGACGAATCCCTGCTGCGGTCCCTGCGCCAGGGCCAGCAGGCCGGTGGCGGTGGTCTGGCCGCTGACGATCGCCTGTTCCAGCGCGCGCGCCAGTACGCCGTTCGGGCTGACGTTCAGGCCGAAGGCGGGGCCGTTGCCCTGCAGGGGTTCGAGGTAGTCCACCACCAGGTAGCTGGCGCGCGTAGTGGCGGGCACGATGACGCCGTCGTGCATTTCCGTCATGGCGTAGTCGGGCACGATGCGCCGCAGTTCGGCCTCGAATGCGGCGCGCTGCGCATGCGGCACGATGCGGTGGAAATTGAAGGCCTGGATGAACGGGTGGCGCTGCAGCAGCGGCGTGGTGAAGTCGTGGAATTGTTCGCGCGTGACGGGCACGACGGCGGCAAACAGCTGGTTCGTCGTGGTCAGCACCTCGACCGCATCGTCGAGTCCCTGCTCGATGGCGGCCACCCTGGCGCCCGCGCGCTGCTGCAGGCTCAGGCTCATCTTGTCGTATTCGAGCTGGCTGATGGCGGCGAACAGCACGGCCGTCACGCTGACGCCGCAGGCAAAGGTCAGCGCGGCCGCGGCGGAAATCGACAATGGCAGGCGGCCACGCAGCATGGTTTTTCCTATCTCACTTCATGGACACTTGGGTTCCGTGGCGCCTGCCGGCCCCACGCAGGCCGTAGTTTGTCATAAACCACATCCATCATGCGGATTTTGCACCAAAACACTGCTAATAAGCAACAATATCTATGGCCGGGGAAGATGACTTTCAGTCGCTGCCCGCGCCCGAATGGCGGCGCAAACGCCACAACTGCCATGCCGGCAGCCAGCGGTTCAGGAACGCCAGGCCGGCCATCCGGCGCCAGCGCACCAGGCGCACCACGCGCACGGCGCGGCCGCCGGCACCTTGGCTTTGCTCCGGCTTGGCGGCGAAGACGATGCGGTTGTTGCCGGCGATGCCGTCGAAGTGGCAGACGGCACCGCGGAAGGTGAGCATCAGACGCGCCAGCATGGCGGGGTAGTGCTCGTCATAACTGAACAGGTTGGCCACCAGCACGCCGCCGGGCAGCAGGGCGCGCAGGCAGTCCGCATAGAAGCGCGCGCTGCCGAGGGCGGGCGGCAATCCCGTTTCATCGTAGCCGTCGAGCAGCAGCACGTCGGCGCAGCCCGGATGCTGGCGGATATAGCTGACGGCGTCCGTCTCGATGATGCGCAGGCGCGCGTCGTCGGGCGGCAGCATGAACTGCTCGCGCAGGGCGATCACGTCGGCGCGCAATTCCAGCACCGTGATGCGCGTGTCGGGCAGGTGGCGGTGGCAGAATTTCAGCAGCGAACCGCCGCCCAGTCCCACCATCAGGATGTGCCGCGGGCGCGGCACGAACAGGGTAAAGCACATCATCGCGCGCGCATAGCGCAGCAGCAGGTGATCGGGGCGCGACAGCAGCATTTCGCTCTGGATCATGCCGGGCTGGAATTCCAGGCGGCGCCGGTCGCCACAGGTATGCACCTGCGGGGCAAGTGGGGTGGTGCTTCTGTTTTCCGGCATGGGACGACTTCGCTGAGTAGGCTGGGGGAGATGCTTTGTTGCATTCAGAGAAATCTGATAAGCTCCCGTGAGCATACCCGATTAATCCGCGCCGAGCATGCGTATATGTAGATGCGATATGTCGATGTATATGGCGCGCGGCGGCACGGCCGCGCAGTCGGGCACCATGGAGACAAGCATGTTTTTGGATCACCCCATCATTACGGCGACGAACAGTTTTACGGAGCCTGACCGCATCGAGCGGCTGACGCGCGTGTACGGCTACGCGGCGGCGCTGGCCGACCAGGCCGCCAATGTCGGATTCATTGAAAAAGTGGCGCAAATCCACGACCACAAGGGCACTCTCATCGTGTTCTGGCACGAGGCGCCCAGCGAAGTGGAAAAGCAGTATTTCGTGCAGGCGTGGGCCAGCAAGATCGGCGACGGCAGTACCAATGTCGAACACGAAATCTGAGCTGGCGCGCCGCGCCTGCGCATCGATAGCCTAGCCCATGGATATCAAGACCCTGGTACTGGCCCTGGCGCTTGGCAACCTGAGCCTGTGCGCGGCCCTGTTCTTCTTCGAGTACGAGCGCAAGAAGTCGCTCAGCATGTCCACCTGGGCGATCGCCAAGCAATGCCAGGCCGTGGCCTGGTGCCTGCTGTATTTCCGTGGCGTGCTGCCCGATTTTCTCTCCATCCTGCTCGGCAACAGCCTGCTGTTTGCCGGCATGGCGCTCGATGCGGGCGCGTTGTGGCAGGCGGCCGGACGCAGCGGCTGGCGCCGCACCGTGCTGCCGGCGCTGGGCCTGTCGGTGGCGCTGTTTGCCGCCTGCTATCTGTTCGACGTGGCGCCGCTGCTGCGCAGCGCCGGCGGTTCGCTGATCGTGGCCGGCTTCTTCCTCTCCGGCGTGGCCGCGCTGTCCCTGAAATGGCGCGAGGCGAGCATGCTGCGCCGCTTCCTCGTCGTCAGCATGGGCCTGCTGTCCTTGCTGATCGCCGCGCGCGGCGTGCTGGCCGCCGCCGTCCCCGGTTTTGACGCGGAGCTGATGCAGCTGGCCGGCTTCGGCGCCCTGTACCTGATGATGCTGACGAACGCCTTCGGCTATCTGCTGCTGTCGCGTGAAAAACTGGGCGGCGAGCTGGCGCGCCTGGAAGTGCTCGACGCGGCCACGGGCGTGCCGAACCGGCGCGGCTTTTACCAGGCGCTGGCGCCATGGATGGCGCTGGCGCGCCGGCCCGGCTTGCCGACGGCGCTGGTGGTGCTCAATATCGACCACTTCAAACGAGTCAACGACAGCTATGGCCATCCCGTGGGCGATGCGGTGCTGAAAACCATCGTCGACACGTGCCGCCAGCAACTGCGCGACAGCGACCTGATGGGCCGCCTGGGCGGCGCCGAATTCGCCATCCAGCTGCCGCGCACGACACTGGCCGATGCGCTGATGGTGGCCGAGCGCATCCGCGCCGCTGTCGAAGCGCTGCCCGTCAAGACGGAACGGGCCGTGCTGCAGTTGACGGCCAGCCTGGGCGTGACCATCATCCGCGCCGAGGACAGCACCGTCAGCCTGTTCAAGCGGGCCGACGAGGCGCTGCAATCGGCCAAGCAGGCGGGCCGCAACCGCGTCGTCGAGGCGCAAGCTGCCAGCACCCTCGATATGTAAATCGGATTATTTCTTGTGCGAGCCCAGCCAGCTCGGTTCCTTGCCGCATTCCTTGGGCAGGAACAGGGCGTCGAGGCCCGGATCGCAGCGCCGGTCGGGCGCCTTCATCGGTTCGACGGTGAGCCATTCGCTCTTGGGCAGGATCTTGTCTTCGCGTGGCGCCACGGGCGGCGCGGGCGGCAGGCTGTCTTGCCAGCGTGATTCCGGCTCTGCCGCAGGCGCGGCCGCGGTGGCCCAGTTCGCGTCAACTTGCGCCGCGTCCGCTGGCGGCGTGTCCGCGTGTGCGGCGGCGCACAGCAAGCTGCCCGCGAAGAAGAACGTGCGCATGGCCGTGCTGTTTATGAAAATCATGGTCTGTCCTTGGTCGGTGCCGGGAAGGCGGACCCTGCATTATGACGGCGGCAGCAAGCAAAAAGACAAGGAAATTGCAACGGCATGTTACCAAAGGGACTATAGTTACTGGTAGCAAGCAGGTGCGCTGCGGCAAGGTGATTGGAAGGTGATCCAGGCGCGGGGCGCCGGCACCGGAACATGTGCATTCCCTAACTTTCATTTAAGCTAGGCAAGTTATGCTGTGGCATGCACGCCAGGCTGCCCTGGTTATCCTTTGCTGTCCGCACCGCAGTTCCCCTTTTTTACTCTTGCCAGGCCCATAATGAAAATGCTCAAATCCCTGCCTGTATGGCCGCTTGCCGCCCCGATTGCCGGCTGGCTGTTCCTGTTCGGTTCCACCTTCAATCTCGGCGGCGCCTACCAGATCCTGCTGGTCGCCGGCCTGATAGGCAGCGTGCTGGCCGCCGTGTACCACGCGGAAGTGGTGGCGCACCGCATCGGCGAACCGTACGGCACCCTGGTGCTGGCGCTGGCCGTGACCCTGATCGAGGTGGCACTGATCGTCTCGCTGATGCTGGCCGGCGGACCGGAAACGACGGGCCTGGCGCGCGACACCGTGTTTGCCGCCATCATGATCATCCTGAACGGCATCGTCGGCATCTGTTTGCTGCTAGGCGCAGGGCGCCACCGCGAGCAGACCTTCGGCCTGCTGGGCGTGAGCGCTTCGCTGGCCACCCTGGCGGCCATCGCCGTTCTGACCCTGGTGCTGCCGAACTACACGTCGAGTGCCGCCGGCCCCTTCTACAATTCCAGCCAGCTGATCTTCATCGCCGTGATCTCGCTGGTCCTGTACGGCACCTTCGTGCTGGTGCAGACGGTGCGCCACCGAGATTACTTCCTGCCCAAGGAAGCCGTCGGCGATGAAGAGGTGCATGCGGCGCCGCCCACGCCAACAGTCGCCTGGGTCAGCGCCGGCGCGCTGCTGGTGTGCCTGGGCGCCGTGGTGCTGCTGGCCAAGTCGCTGGCGCCCGCGCTGGAGACGGCGATTGCCGCCATGGGTGCACCGAAAACCCTGGTCGGCATCGTCATCGCCGCCATCGTGCTGCTGCCAGAGGGCCTGGCCGCCGTGCGCGCCGCGCGCGCGAACCGTTTGCAAACAAGCTTGAACCTGGCGCTCGGCTCCGCGCTGGCCAGCATCGGCCTGACGATACCGGCCGTGGTCGTGGTGTCGCTGGCCACGGGCCTGACGATTACCTTGGGTCTCGATATCAAGTCGACGGTGCTGTTGCTGCTGTCGCTGATGGTGGCCACCCTGTCGCTGGGCACGGGCCGCACCACGGTCATGCAGGGCACGGTGCACCTGGTGATTTTCGCCGTGTATTTGTTTACCACCATCGTGCCGTAAGCTGCCGCACGGCTGCCGTTTTGTCACAATCCTGTCACGCCGCTGTCATACGATGGGGGTAGTGTGGTAGGATTTTTAAATCGTTTAAATGATTTATATAGTTTAGCAACTGAGTTTGCCAACTTTTTCAGTTGGCACAGCAATGACAAGACAAGAGGCCAGTATGTATGCAGCGGTGGACCTGGGGTCCAACAGTTTTCGTTTACACGTCGGCAAGCATGATGGCGACACGATCCGCGTGGTCAAGAGCGTGCGCGATCCGATACGCCTGGCCGCCGGCCTGGACGCCAATGGCGACCTGACCGAGGCGGCCATGCAGGGCGCGCTGGCCTGCCTGCAGCGCTTTCGCGCCATCCTCGCCGGCTTCGAGCTCGATGCCGTGCGCGTCGTGGCCACGTCGGCCATGCGCGTGGCGCGCAACGGCGCCGTCTTCCTGCCGCTGGCCGAGCAAGCCATCGGCCATCCGATCGAGATCATTTCGGGCGAGGAGGAGGGGCGCTTGATCTACATGGGCGTGGCCAATGCCCTGGCCATACCCGGCGAACGCCGGCTGGTGATGGATATCGGCGGCGGCTCGACCGAATTGATACTGGGGCGCGGCAACGATATCGAGAGGGTCGAATCTTTCAGCCTTGGCACCGTCAAGCAAAGCCTGTCGTTCTTCATCGGCGGGCGCATCGACGCGCCGTCGTTCGAGGCGGCCATCCTGTCGGCGCGCAGCCATTTCGAGGATGCCGCGCCGCCGTACCGCCCGCAGCACTGGAAGACGGCTTACGGCTCTTCCGGCACCATCCGCACCATCGCCGACATCATCGCCCGCAACAAGCTCGGTGACGGCTTGCTCACGGGCGCCAGCCTCGACGCGCTGGCGCGCCGCTTCATCGAACTCGGTCACACGAGCCGCATCGACATGCCCGGCTTGCGCCCCGACCGCGCCAGCACCATCGTCGGCGGCCTTGCTATCTTGATCGGCCTGTTCCGCGAGCTGGCGATTCCCGCCATGACGCCGATTGAGGCGGGCCTGCGCATGGGCGTGATGTGGGATTTGTACCTGCGTTCGACCAAGCGCGACCGGCGCGAGCAGTCGGTGCAGGGCTGCATGGAAAAATTCCATATCGACCAGCAGCGCGCCGGCCGGGTGGCCGAGCAGGCGCTGGCCATGTATGCGCAGCTCAAGCCCACGTCCGACGCCCTGGTGAAATGCCTGCGCTGGAGCAGCCTGCTGCACGAAGTGGGCCTGGCCGTGTCGCAGACGGGCTACCACAAGCACGCCTCCTACATCGTGGAAAACGCGGACTTGCCCGGTTTTACGACGCGCGAACAGAAGACCATGAGCCGGCTGATCCTGGCGCAGAAGGGCAACTTGCGCAAGATCGGCGAAGTGCTGTCCGACCCCGATTTCGCCAAGGCCGTGCTGGCCCTGCGCCTGTCGATCCTGCTCATGCATGCGCGCATCGAAGCCGATTTCAGCGAACTGCGCCTGCGCATGAAGAACCGCATCGAGCTCGATATCAAGCGCGGCTGGGTGGCGCACCATCCCACCGTGTCGTTCTGGATCGAGAAGGAGCAGGAATTCTGGGACGAGGTGGGGGTCGATTTCACCATCCGCGCCAGCGCGTAATGGGTTATTGGATCATGCCATGCGCATGACTTGATGTGCAGCAAGCAATATTTTTAAAAACAGTATATATTGTTTATATTATTTACTAGATTGGAAAATCCATGAGCAAAACCGTCCCAGCGAAAAAGGCCGACAGCGCGGCCGTATCGATGTTCCCCACCAGCGCCTCGATCAACGCGGCCAAGGCCGCACCGGCCGCCAAGCCTGCAGTGAAGCCTGCCGCCAAGCCGGCGGCCAAGCCGGTGGCAAAAGCCGCCGTCAAGCCAGTGGCCGCCAAACCGGCCGCAGTCAAGCCTGTCGCCGCCAAGCCGGCAGCAGCGAAACCCGTCGCCGCCAAGCCTGCCGCTGCCAAGGCGCCAGCCGCCAAGCCGGCGGCCAAGGCCGTCGCGGCCAAGCCTGTCGCCAAAGCCGCTGCCAAGCCGGCGGCCAAGGTTGCAGCCAAGCCCGCCGCCAAGCCGGCAGCGAAAGCCGCCGTCAAACCTGTCGCCAAGGCCGCCGCCAAGCCTGCGCCGGCGAAAAAAGCGCCGGTCGCCAAGGTCGCCGCCGTGAAGGAAAAAGCCCGCAAGCCGAAACTGGTGCGCGACAGCTTCACCATGCCGGAAGCGGAATACGAAGTCCTGGGCCAGGTGAAAAAAGCCTGCCTGAAGGCCGGTTTCGAGATCAAGAAAAGCGAATTGCTGCGCATCGGCGTGGCGCTGATCAGCCAGATCGACCTGGCCACCCTGCAAAACGTGCTGGCCGGCTTGCCGCAGCTCAAAACGGGCCGTCCGAAGAAGGATTGATGGCGCGGGCAGGGGCCGCCCCCTGCCTGGCTATTCTGGTTTACCATGGGGCCTGTGATAGTTCCCCCATGGTTGCCATGTCAGAAGATACAGAGATCGAACGCGCCGGCTTCGTCGAGCGCGCCATCGTCCGCCACCAGGCGGGCGTTGCTACCCCCGCCATCGACCGCGTCGCCGAGGAAATCCCCGTCGCGCTGGTCTTCAATGGCATTTCCCACGTCGTCATGATGGCCACCCCGCGCGACCTGGAAGCGTTCGCGTATGGCTTCGCGCTGACGGAAGGCGTAGTCGCTTCCGCCGATGCCATTTTCGACTGCGAAGTGTTCCTGCGGGCCGATTCCGCCGAGGTGACCTTGAGCATCGCCCAGGAGGATTTCGTGCGCCTGAAGGACCGGCGCCGGCAGCTGACGGGCCGCACGGGCTGCGGCGTGTGCGGCATCGACAGCATCGACATGCTTGACTTGCAGCCGACGCCGCTGCCGCCATCCCTGATCCGCGTCGACCTGCCCGCCGCGCTGGCGCGAGCCTCCGCCGGCTTGCGCGAGCACCAGGCGCTGATGCGGGAAACGGGCGGCGTGCACGCGGCCGCGTGGTGCACGCCCGATGGCGATATCGTGCACGTGTTCGAGGATGTCGGCCGCCATAACGGCCTCGACAAACTGATCGGCCATCTGGCGCTGCACGATATCGACATGCGGCGCGGCTTCGTCTTCCTGTCCAGCCGCGGCAGCTACGAGCTGGCGCGCAAGGCGGCGCGCATGCAGATCCCCTTGCTGGCGACGATTTCCGCTCCCAGTTCGCTGGCCATTTCCATCGCCACGCAGGCAGGCATGAAGCTGGCGGGTTTCTGCCGCCAGGATGCCTACGTCGATTACACGCCAGCCATCACGCTTTAACTTCACTGCGTTGCAGCAGCACGGGCACGGATTTCGACGTGGGCGTGCCGGCGCCGTCGGCCGTGCTGGCCAGCGGCACCAGCGCGTTCGTCTCCGGGTAATACGCGCCCAGGCAGCCGCGCGGGATGTCGTAGGCGACGAGACGGAAACCGTCGGCGCGGCGCGCCACGCCATCGTCCCAGGCGCCGATCAAGTCCACCAGCTCGCCATCGGCAAAACCCAGCATGGCGATATCGTCCGCATTGGCGAAGACCACCTTGCGCGTGCCGTACACGCCCCGGTAGCGGTCATCCATGCCGTAGATGGTGGTGTTGTACTGGTCGTGCGAGCGGGTGCTCATCAGGACCATCAGGCGCTCGCCGTGGCGCTTTTTCGCGCGGTGCAGCGGCGTATCGAGGTCCAGCGGGGCGACGAGGAAGCTGGCCTTGCCGCTGGCCGTCTTCCACACGCGTTCGCGCGAAGCCACCGTCAGATGAAAGCCGCCCGGCTGCGCCACCCTGGCGTTGTAGTCGTAAAAATCGTCGAATACCTTTTCGATGTCGTCGCGGATGCGCGCATAGTCGGCCGCATACGCGCGCCAGTCGACCAGGCTGCTGCCCACCGTCGCTTCAGCCATGCCGGCCACGATGGCCACTTCCGAGCGCAGCTGCGGCGACGCGGGCGCATTACGGCCGTACGAGATATGCACCATGCTCATCGAGTCTTCCACCGTCACGCCCTGCGCCACGCCATGCTGCAAGTCGATCTCCGTGCGCCCCAGCGTGGGCAGCAGCAGGGCTTCCTTGCCGATGACCAGGTGGCTGCGATTGAGCTTGGTGGCCACCTGCACCGTCAGCGCGCACTGGCGCAGCGCGGTAAAGGTCAGCGGCGTGTCGGGCGTGGCGGCCGCGAAATTGCCGCCCAGCGCAATGAACACTTTTACCTCGCCGCGCTGCATGGCTTCGATGGTGGCCACCACGTCGTGGCCATGCGCGCGTGGCGGCGCAAATCCATACACCTGGCCCAGGCGGTCGAGGAAGGCCGTTGTCGGCTTTTCCTCGATGCCCACCGTGCGGTCGCCCTGTACGTTGGAGTGGCCGCGCACGGGGCATAGCCCGGCGCCCGGCTTGCCGATCTGCCCGCGCAGCATCATCAGATTCGACAGCATGCGGATGGCCGCCACGCTGTGCTTGTGCTGCGTCAGCCCCATGCCCCAGGTGGCGATGATGCGCTGGCCCTTGATGAAGATGTCTGTCAACGCCTCGATCTGCGCGCGCGCCACGCCCGATTCCGTCACGAGCAGTTGCCAATTCTCTGCGCGCAGGTCGTTGCGGAAGGCGTCGAAGCCGCTGCAGTGTTCAAGGATGAAAGCGTGGTCGATGACGGCGGGCCTGCCTGCCGCCTGCGCCGCATCGTCATGCTCGACGATCCTCTTGGCGACGGCCTTGATCAGGGCGAAGTCGCCGCCCAGGGTGGGCTGGACGAACAGGCCGGCCAGGCGCGTGCTGCCCAGGGTTGCCATTTCCAGTGCGCTTTGCGGGTCCATGAAGCGCTGCAAGCCCCGTTCGCGCAGGGGATTGATGGAAACGATGCTGCCGCCGCGGCGCGCGCAGTCGCGCAGCTCGCCCAGCATGCGCGGGTGGTTGGTGGCGGGATTCTGGCCGAAGATGAGGATGGTGTCGGCCAGTTCGAAGTCGGCCAGGGTCACCGTTCCCTTGCCGATGCCCACGGTGGCCGGCAAGCCGCGGCTGGTGGCCTCGTGGCACATGTTGGAGCAGTCGGGGAAGTTATTGGTGCCGTACAGGCGCGCCATCAGCTGGTACAAAAAGGCGGCCTCGTTGCTGGCGCGCCCCGACGTGTAGAAGGCGGCCTGGTTCGGATCGGGCAGGGCGCGCAGGTGGCGGCCCACGAGGGCATAGGCGTCGTCCCAGGAAATCGGCACGTAGCGGTCGCTGGCGGCGTCGTACACCATCGGTTCCGTCAGTCGCCCATGCTGTTCGAGCGCGTAGTCCGATTGCTCCAGCAGCTGCGTGACGGTATGGCTGGCGAACAGCTGCGGGCCGGCGCGGCGGCTGGTCGCTTCGGCGGCGACGGCCTTGGCGCCGTTTTCGCAAAAGGCGAAGGTGGAAGCGTGGTTGCGGTCGGGCCAGGCGCAGCCGGGGCAATCGAAACCGTCCGGCTGGTTTTGCGCCAGCAGCGCCTTCAGATTCTCGGGCGCGACCCGTTCCTGGCGCAGGCTGATGGCCACGTGTTTCAAGGCGTCCCAGCCGGCGGCAGGCTTGGTGTAGGGCGTGATGTGCGGTGCGTCCTGGTCTTTCATGGGCTCTTTCGGCTGGGCGAGTGTGGTAATTATGCACGATCCCCGAATGACATTGACTTGCGTCACGGAAATGACATTCGGCTGTCATTTTCCTGACATATTAGGCAAGTACGCTGGAGTCGTCTTGATCACAGGGATGAAACCATGCAAAACATAATCGCATCAAACGAAGCCAAGGCCCGCCCGGTCCAACTGGTGCTGAGCCAGGCCACGACAGCGGCGGAATTGCGCGAAGTGCAGCGTTTGCGTTACAAGGTGTTTATCGAGACCATGGGTCTGACGTCGCTGGCCAACGCCGATGGCCTCGACAGCGATGAATTCGATGCGCACTGCGATCACCTGATCGTGCGCGATGCCGACACCCTGAAAGTGGTGGGCACCTACCGCGTGCTGAGCGCGGCCAAGGCCGCCAAGATAGGCCGGCTGTATTCGGAAAACGAGTTCGACCTGAGCCGCCTGAAGAACCTGCGCGGACGCATGGTCGAAGCGGGCCGCGCCTGCATCCACCCGAAATACCGGGGCGGCAGTGTGATCATGCTGCTGTGGTCGGGCCTGGCCGAGTACATGCGCCGCGAGCGCTGCGACTACCTGGTCGGCTGCGCCAGCATCAGCCTGGCCGATGGCGGCCATAACGCCGTCGCCGTGTACCAGGCGCTGGCCGAAAAGCACATGGCCCCGAGCGAGTACCGCGTCACGCCGCACCTGCCTTTCCCCATCCACCAGGTGGAAGCGGCGCACAAGCCGCAAGTGCCGCCGCTGATCAAGGGCTATCTGCGTTCGGGCGCCTGGATTTGCGGCGAACCGGCATGGGATCCTGATTTCGAAAGCGCCGACATGTTCATGATGATGCCGCTGGCGAATCTGGACGAGCGCTATGCGCGCCATTATGGCGTGGTGCCTGGCTGATCGCGGGAAGTGACGCCTGCAGCTGGCCGGCCAGCGCCTGCACGGCGCTGCGCAAGCCGGTGTCCGGGCTGTCGGATGGCAGCAGTTCGAGCAGGAAGCGCAGCGGTGCCGTGATCGTTTCGGGTTCGCCGATGCTGCCGTGGCGCCGCACGGCGTCTTGATACAGGGCCAGGAAAGCGGCGCGCGCGGGCGTGTCGAAGGGCTGGCCGTCCGGCGCCTGCCACAGGGCCGCCAGCAGGGCGGCGCGCACGGGGGCGCCGGCGTCGATGGCGCGGTGTTCGTCCGCGTGGCGCTGGCGCGCATAGGCGATGGCGTCGTGCAGCAAGTCGCCCAGCTGTGGATCGAGCGCGCGCCACGCGCCGCCGTCGCCATGGGCTTTCAGCAGCAGGGCGCCCGCCAGCACCTGGAAAATCAGGTCGCAGTCGGCCACGCCGCTGCGCCGCCGCGCTTCTTCCAGCGCGGCCAGACAGGCATCCGTCATGGCGCGCAGGGCCGGCGCGCCCGAGTTTCCTTCGCGGCAGGCCAGGCGCGCCTGCAAGGCCCAGTAGCGTCCCAGCAGGGCCAGGCGCTGGGCCGTAGGCGCCAGCGCCACCAGCAGGTCGATATGCTGTTTTCCATCCTGCAGCAACTGGCGGCCCTGCGCCATATCGGGCACGGCCGGCACCTCGATGCCGGCGCCCGCATCGAGGCCGCACAGGGCCGCGCCCTGGCGTATTTCCAGTTCCGCCCAGTGCGCCAGCGCGCGCAAGCCCACCTTGCCGTCGGCCGCGCTGTGCGCAGCCCGGTAGTGTTCGATGGCGCGCAAGGTGTTTTCCAGTCCCCCCAGGCCGGCGCGCGTGGCGGCCATGTTTTCGCGGATGTCGGCGCAGCCGAAGAAGCGCGCGCGCACGGCTTCCTCGATGCTGGCCAGCTTTTCCTCGATGGCCGCGCGGCGCGCAGGATCGGCGCCGGCCAGGCGCGCGTGCAGGGTTTCCAGATCGGCCAGCAAATGGCCGTGGTAATGGTAATCGGGCGCTTGCCAGGGCCGGCTCTGGGTGTTCGGAAAGCGGTAGCGGTCGTCGCCGTACGCCTGGTAGGCGCCCCAGGTGTTCGAGGTGGGGAACTGCAGATACGCCGCCTCGCGCGCCAGGCGCACGGCGTCGCCGAAGTATTCGCCGCTCAGCATGGCGTGATAAAAGCTGTGCGCGAAGATGCTGGCCGCCTGGTCGTCGATGCGCCAGCCAGCCGCGATCACGGCCTGCGAGCCCATTTCAATGAAGGCCGTGGCCAGGCTGGCGGCCAATTTCGACCATGGCGCGATGGCGTCCGGGCGCATGTCGCCCAGGTGGCAGCAATTGATGAAGACGAATTGCGGCACGCGCTTCAATTTACCCACCTGCGCCGCCGTCAGCCGCGTCTTCGGTCCCAGCACCAGGCCCGTATGGGCGATGCCGGGGCCGGCCACTTCGCCATGGCCGGCCAGGTGGATGGCGAAATAGCGTTCGTCGAACAGGTGCACCAGCACGCGCTGGGCCTGCGGGCGCAGCAGCTCGCGCACCTGGTAGCCGTACGCGCCGAACATGCGCGCCACGTCCTGCGCCTCGGCCTGCGCGGCGGGCAGCTCGGGCAGGCCGGAATCGGTGTCGCCGATCACCAGCACGCTGTTGCTGGGCGGGCTGACGGCTGGCGGCTGCTCGCGCAGGCTGGCCAGCTGGCGCACCATGCCGATGCGCGTCGACAGGGGGCTTTCCTCGCTGCCCGCCTCGTCGCGCATCAGCTCCCACGGATAGATGGCGGCACTCTGGTCGACAGCCAGGATCAGGCCGCGCATCTCGGGGATGGCCGCCTTCAGGCCATTGGGCAGCATCAGTTCGTACAGGGCGCGCGACAGGCCCGGCTGGTCGGTGGTGTTGTCGGTGGCGTCCATGATCAGGCCATCGACGGCTTGCCGCTGGTTCGGCTCCTCGTCGACGCTGTTGTGGGCGCGGTCCGTCAGCACGGTGAAGCGCAGGGCGCCGGAGAGGTCGGCGGCGACGATCTGCACGCGGCGCCAGCCATTGTCGCCGCTCAGGCTGGGCAAGATGCGCCGGTAGCCGCCGGGACTGTGGCGGATGCGCCGCTCGAACGTGAAGCTGCCCTGGTAGCGCGCTTCGGCCATGATCTGTTCGATGGCCACGGCGGCGGCGATGGCGCGCGCCTCGGACTGTTCGTAGATGGCGATGTGGCCGATGCGGCAAGCCATGCCCGCGTCTTCCAGACGCCGGTTGGCGCTGCGCGCGCCGTCGATCAGGGCCCGCGCGCACAGGGCGATGCTCAAGCCGCCATAGCCGGAACCGGACAGCAAGCTGGCCACGCGCAAGCCGTGTTCGCCCATCGGCGGCGCGGCCACGTGGCCGGCGGCGCGCACCTGCAGGCAGACGCACGCGTATTCGAGCAGGCCGCCGGCAAAGGCGCGCGCCAGTTCGCCCGGCGTCAGCTCGCCCAGCGCGCCGAGGCCGATGACGATGGCGCCGCCGGGCCGGCGCGCCGCGTCGGGCTGCAGCACCACGAGGGCGGAGTCGGGGCGTTGCGGAAAGCGTCCCAGCGCGTGGATTTCCTGCAGCTTGCCCGCCAGCAGGCGGTCGAGAAAACTCATGCTGCCGCGCAGCGATTCGGACGCGTAGCAGCCGCTCATGACGGGCGCGTCGGCCGAGGCCATGCTGCCGTGGATGACGGAGAGGCTCAGCTGCGGCGCGCGGCTTTCCGGCGCGCTGGCGGGGCCGGCGGCGCCGATGGCCGCGTCGAGCAGTTCCTGCGGCTGCGGGTACAACGGCGTGGCATCAGGCACATACGGATGGAAGCGGGGCGGGGCGCCGCCAGGCGCGTGCGGAGGGTGGCGGGGCAGGGCTGCGGCCTGGCCGCTGTCGAGCAGTTGCGCGATGGCCGGGTAGTATTCTTTTTGCAATAACAGGTCGCCATGCGCCACGGGCAGGTAGCAGGCCGTCACGCCGTCCGGCACCGCGGCTTGCCATGCCGTGCGGCCATCGCCGTCCGGCGACCAGGCCGTTTCGATGCCGCCGTCGCGCAGGCGCAGCGCCACGGGCGTGGCGGCGCAGCCGGCCAGATAGCTGCAAAGGCGGGCGTCGAGCGGGGCCGCTTCCAGCAAGGCCACGGTGGCGCGCGCCGCGGCCAGCGCCTGGACCTCGGGTGCCTGCCAGCCGCCGGGCAGGCCCGCTTGTGCGTCGCCGGCGGCCAGCTGCGCCCAGGCCTCGGGGTCGAAATAATCGATGCCGCCCGCCTGCGGCCACGGCAGCATGTCCAGCACGCCGGGAAAGGCGCGCACGAAGCCGAGAAACTGGCGCCGCGTGTGCTTCCAGCTGATCCAGCACGCCAGCATCTGCACCAGCCGGTCGCGTCCCAGCAGCACTTGCACCATCGCCTGCGTGCCGCGGTTGGCCGTGCCCACCTGCAGCAATCGGCTGCCGGGCAGGGCGCCGAAGCGCTGCCAGCGGTCTTTCAGGGCCAGGCGCGCCACCAGCCCGCCCATGCCGTGGGCGACGATGCGCAGCGGCTGTCCGCGCTGTTCCGCGTCGCGCATGGCGTCGTCGAGCACGGGCAGGAAGGCGCGGCACTACTCCTGCAGCGACAATCGCCAGTCATAGGTAAAGGGCCGCACTTCCTGGCTTTGCGCGAGAAAGCGGGCAAACGGTTCATAGCACGATTCGATCCAGCCGGCGCTGACGATGTGCGGCTGGCCCACTGCCAGGCGTTCGATGCGCCCTTCGACGAGGTTGACGGGATCGAACCAGATGCGGTTGCTGCCCACTTGCAGGTGGCTGCCCATGATGTCGGGCAGCAGCAGCGCGATGGGCGCGTGCGCGCGCCGTTTCGGCACTTCGCCGCCGCGCGCCAGGGGGCCGTGCTCGATGCCGGGCAGCGGCTGGTAAGCTGCCTCGTCGCCTGTGAGCGCCTGCACGGCGGCCTGGCTCGAGGGCGCGCGCTCGAAGTAGTTCAGGTGGTGCGTGTGCGGCCCGCGCAGCAGCAGTTGCCGCACCGGCGTGCTGCGCGTGGCGCCGCCGGCCATCGAGGCGCAATTGACCACCAGGTCGTTCTGTCCGCCGTACAGCTGGTCGTCGAGGCAGTCGCCCAGCCAGCCCAGCAAGCCATCGCCGCTGCAGGCGCCGGCCAGCACGTGCAGCGGGCTGGCCACGCGCACGTCGGGCGCATTGAGCAGGGCTACCAGGGGCGAGTCGGGCATCATCGCTTCCAGGCCCGGCAGGATGCGCGCATCGCAGCGCTGCTGCACCACGGCCAGCAGGAAAGCCATGGCGCCGTCGGGAATGCCGTCGTGCAGCAGCAGGTTGAACATCACGCTGGCCCAGCGGTCCAGACGGCCCGACATCAGGGTGGTGCCGCGCGCCGGGCAGGCCACGCGCACGAAGCGGGCGATGCGGATGGCGCGCGTCTTCAGTTCCACGCTCAATTCGCGCAGGCGCGCCGCATCCGCGTCGTAGCCGCCGCGCCCGCCCAGCCGCGCCTGGGCCGTGAAGTGGTCGATATCGTGGCTGTTGAACGCTTCCCCGCCCACCGTGTTTTCGCTCAGCCGCTCCAGACCGTCGCCAGCCAGGTCGACGGCGCCGCGGCTGTCGATGCGCTGCGCACGCGCCAGCAATTCGCCCACCAGGCCGCCGCGCGAATGGCTCAGGAGGTGCAGCACGGCGCCGTGCGGCAACTGGCGCACGAGGGCCAGTGCATTCTCGATGGGGCTGTCGCTGAGGCTGCGGTGCTCATAGCCGTAGATGCGGTTGCCGTACCGCGCCGCCAGTTGCGGCGCCAGGCCGTTGCGCCACAGGCCGCCAAAGCTGCGCTGGGTCGACGAGGCCGTGCCATGCAACAGCAGCAGCACCGGCTCCGGCTCCGGCCCGGCGGGCAGGCTGGTGACGGCTGTCATGCTGCCCGCCTCGATGCCGCAGCGGTACAGGCCCAGGCGCTGCTCCAGCTGGCGGTCCTGGAAGGCGCCCGCCGCCGCCAGCGCCGTCATGGCGGCGGCGCCGCAGCGGTACACGCGCACGGCGCGCAGCATCCAGGCGCCCAGGCCGTCGCGGCTGGCGCCGGGCGGCTGGCGCGCCGCCTGCGGACGCAGGGCCAGTCCCACTTCGATGCTGGCGGGCGCGCCGTCGCGCGCCACCGTGGCCGGCCCCAGGTAGCGTGGCAGGTCCAGGCTGCCAGCCAGCAGCGAACTGCCGTCGCACAGCAGCAGTTGCACCACGTCGGCCGGGCCGATATCGAGCACGGTACGGCAACTGCCGATGCCGCGCGCACTGGACAGCACGTGGGTCTCGGCATGCCAGCCGGGCGCGGCGGGGCAGTCGCCGGCGCTGGCGAGGGGATCGCGCGTGAGCGTCAGGCGCAGCACGGGCGGCGCAAGGGGATCGCTGGACATGCGGTTGGGATCGCTGGTTAAAAGCTGACCTTGATGCCTGCGCGGACTATGCGTGTTGTGTCAGATCAAGTATGCGTGGAAATGCAGGGGAGAAGCTGGAGGGGCGTGCCGGAGCGGGAGGGCAGAGAAACGGTCAGCATGGTTTGGGCTGGGTCTCTTCGCTATCGTGCTCGGATGTTGTGCGGTGAGCGAACTACGCGAATTGTATGGCAAAAGTTCATTGCGCCGGGAACCTGGGTGCCTGGCATGGCATTACAACAGCGGGTGGTTCAATGGACTGGCGTGGCGGACAGTTCCTTCAGTTCGCGGATGGTGATGTCCGATTTTTCATGCATGCGCAATAAAATCGTTGCACCGACCGATAGTTTGCCGTGCCGAATCTTGCTGATGATGGGAGGCTGAACTTCCAGGACACGGCATAGTTCCGCATCATTTTTCAAGTTCAGCTTCTCGATCAAGGTATCGAGCAGCTTGTTGGGCACAAAACTCGATGGTTCGAGCGCACGCGCCCGGTTCATCGCTTCAATCATTTCCAGCTTCTTTTGCCGAACGTTCATTTACTCCTCCTTCAGGTTATGCAAGGGACGAGACCACTTTATATGGTCCCGGCTATAGTTCGTCATCGCAGTACGGCTGTCCGGGTGACGTAGTACAACATTCGCGTTACAACATTGATAACCAGGCAAGTGTTTTAAATAATACTACGATAACAAAACTTGTGACAGATGGTCAGTTAAATTAACTGATTGTTTGATTAATTTGGTTGACGATTGTTGTATTTTGTAATCCGCTTTTCGTGAGAATCATGGTCCGGTCCGCCATTTCGGCGGCGGCCAGCGAATGCGTGACCATGATCGCGCAACTGCCGTTGGCCTTGATTTCGGCGCGCAGCAATTGCAGGATGCTGTGTGCCGTGTCCGGGTCGAGGTTGCCGGTGGGCTCGTCGGCCAGCACCAGCGCCGGCTTGTGCACGAGGGCGCGGGCGATGGCCACGCGCTGCATTTCGCCGCCCGACAATTGCTGCGGAAAGTCGCCGCCGCGTCCGCCCAGGCCGACCGCCTCGAGCATGCTGGCGGCACGCTCCTGGGGCAGTCCGTTGAGCAGCAGCGGCAGGGCCACGTTTTGCAGCAGGGTCAGGTGCGGCAAGACGTGGAAGGCCTGGAAAATAAAGCCCATGCGGGCGCGACGCAGCCGGGTCGCGGCGGCGTCATCGAGGCTGGACATGGCAATGCCGTCCACCAGGATAGGGTGCGCTTCGGCACCCGCATCGGGCGTATCGAGGCCGGCGATCAGGTTCAGCAAGGTCGACTTGCCCACGCCCGAGTCACCCATGATGGCAATGAATTCCCCGGCCTTGAAGCGGCAGGAAATGTTGGCCAGCACGGGACGGGCATTGGCATAGGACTTCGACAGATGGCGCAATTCGAGCATGGTTGATCTTGATTAATAACGGCTATCGTAAAGGGAGGCACGCGGGGGAGAGGGGGGCCTGGGAACTGCAAAGGGGCGCGGATTGTTTGGCCGGCAATGTGTAGTATACGACAGGCTTATGCTTTTTGCTTGGCAATACCAATTTTGTGCGCACGCTGCCGGTTTGACCTTAAGTTACCTGCCGCACGGCTGGCTTGCGCGGATTCCGTTATGATGGAAAAAAGTCATCGGCAAGGCGCCCGCGAACCGCTACGGCAAGGGCGGCGCGCCCGGTGGCTGACCGTGCAAGCCCTTCGTGAACCCAACATTGACGACGCCAGCCCATGACCATGCCACTTGCGCAACAGCAGTCCAATTTGTATCCCACCAACAACGCAGGAGCGGCCAGCGCCACTCCTGCCACGATAGCCGAGATCAGCAGCGGCCTGCTGGCGCGCGATGCCTGGACGTCGCCCAAATACCTGTACGACGCGCTGGGCTCGAAACTGTTCGAAGCCATCTGCGCCTTGCCCGAGTACTATCCGACGCGCACGGAAGCGGCCATCTTCGCCCGCCACGGCGCCGAGATCGCCCACGCCGTGGGGCCGGGCAGTACCCTGATCGACCTGGGCGCGGGCAATTGCGCCAAGGCCGCCAGCCTGTTCCCCCTGCTGCATCCGGCCCAGTACGTGGCCGTGGATATTTCCTATGATTTCCTCAGCGAATCGCTGAGCCGGCTGCAGCAGCGCTTTCCGCACATCGAGATGACGGGCCTGGGCCTGGATTTTTCCAGCCGCCTGGACTTGCCCGACAGCGTGCGCGACGCGCGGCGATTGTTCTTCTATCCGGGCTCGTCGATCGGCAATTTTGCGCCCGAGCAAGCGACCGCCTTTTTGCGCCGCCTGCGGGCGAATGCGGACGGCGACGGCGGCCTGCTGATCGGCGTCGACCTGATCAAGGATGACGCCATCCTCGACGCCGCCTATGACGATGCGCTGGGCGTGACGGCCGCCTTCAACCTGAACATGCTGCGCCACGTGAACGGCTTGATCGGTGCCGACTTCGACGTGCGTGCCTGGCAGCACCACGGTTTTTTCAACGCCGACGAGCGCCGTGTCGAAATGCACCTGGAGGCGCGCAGCGAGCAGTTTGTTCATTGGAAAGGCGGCCAGCGGCGTTTCGCGAAAGGCGAGCGCATTCATACAGAAGACAGCTACAAATACACGCGCGCCACCTTCGTCGGCTTGCTGGAGCAGGCGGGGTTTTCCACCGTGCAAGTCTGGACGGACCCGCAGCAGTGGTTTGCGGTGATTTACGCCCGTGTAATTAGAGACTAAAGGCAATAATGCTGATCGATCATTACAACAAGGTGCGCCAGCATTCGCTGCTGCTGGCCGAGCCGCTGTCCGACGAGGATTGCGGCGCCCAGTCGATGCCGGACGCCAGTCCCGTGAAATGGCATCTGGCGCATACCACCTGGTTTTTCGAAACGTTTATCCTGGAAAGCATGGAAGCGGCGTTCGCGCCATTCCACCCGGCCTTCCGCGTGCTGTTCAATTCCTATTACAACGGCGTGGGCGAGAAGCATCCGCGCGCGCAGCGGGGCTTGCTGACGCGTCCCGGCATGGCCCAGGTGCGCGCTTACCGGGCCAACGTCGATGCACGCATCGCGCGCCTGCTGGCGGGCGAACTGGCGCGCGACGAGCGCGAACGGCTGACCATGCTGCTGGCGCTGGGCCTAGAACACGAGCAGCAGCACCAGGAATTGCTGTTGACGGACGTCAAGCACCTGCTGGCGCAGAGCGCCCTGTTTCCCGCTTACCTCGATAACGTGGACGGCGCGTCGCCGCCAGCGCGGCAAGCGGCGCAGCCCACGGCCTGGCTCGCCTTCGACGGCGGCCTGGCGCAGATCGGCCATGCGGGCGACGGCTTTTGTTTCGACAATGAATTGCCGCGCCACCCGCAATACGTGGCGCCGTTCGAACTGGCCAGCGCGCTGGTGACGAATGGCGAATTTCTCGCCTTCATCGAGGCGGGCGGCTACCGCACGGCGCATTTGTGGCTGGCCGAAGGCTGGGACTGGGTGCGCAGCCAGCAGCTGGCATGCCCGCTGTATTGGCAGCGCGACGAGGCGGGACACTGGCAGGAATTCACCTTGTTCGGCTTGCGCCCGCTCGACCTGCAGGCGCCGGCCACGCATCTGTCCCTGTTCGAGGCGGACGCCTATGCGCACTGGGCCGGCGTGCGGCTGCCGACGGAAGCGGAATGGGAGCTGGCGGCGCAAGGCGTCGCGCTGCAAGTGGGCCAGCTGCATCCGGCCGCTGGCGCGCCGGGAGCGGGCTTGCGGCAAATGTTCGGCCACTGCTGGCAGTGGACCAGCAGCAGCTACGCGCCGTATCCCGGCTACCGCACGGCGCCCGGGGCGCTCGGTGAATACAACGGCAAGTTCATGCTGAACCAGTATGTGCTGCGCGGCTCGTCGTGCGCCACGCCGGCCGGCCATGCGCGCGCCAGCTACCGCAATTTCTTCCCGGCCGGCGCGCGCTGGCAATTTTCCGGCATCCGCCTGGCGCGCCAGGTGGAATAAGCAACTTAGTGCAAGCGTTGGACGGAAGGGGCAGGGCGGGTCGGCGCCGTGGTGCCAGCGTTCTGTTCCAGCTTGAACTGGCTGACGAGGGTTTCCAGTTCGCCCGCCTGTTCATGCATGGCAGCCGCCGCTGCGGCCGCTTCCTCGACGAGGGCCGCGTTTTGCTGCGTCGTCTGGTCCATCTGCATGATGGCGGCATTGATCTGCTCGATGCCTTCGCTCTGCTCGTGGTTGGCGACGCTGATTTCACCGACGATGGCGCTGACCCGGCCCACGCTGGCCACCACTTCATCCATCGTGGCGCCCGCCTGGCTGACCAGCTGGGCGCCCTGGCCCACGCGGCTGACGGAGTCGGCGATCAGTTCCTTGATTTCCCTCGCTGCGCCAGCGGATCTTTGGGCCAGGTTGCGCACTTCGGATGCCACGACCGCAAAGCCGCGTCCCTGTTCGCCGGCACGCGCCGCCTCGACTGCCGCATTCAGGGCCAGGATATTCGTCTGGAAAGCGATGCCGTCGATGACGGCGATGATGTCGACGATCTTGCGCGACGACGCATTGATGGCGTCCATGGTGCCGACCACTTCCGCCATGGCCGAGCCGCCGCGCTGCGCGATTTCCGATGCCGAGCGGGCCAGGGTATCGGCCTGGCGGGCATTGTCGCTGTTGCTGCGCACGGTGCCCGTCAGTTCGATCATCGACGAGGCCGTCTCTTCCAACGCGCTGGCTTGCGCTTCCGTGCGGGCCGACAGGTCGGCATTGCCGCTGGCTATCTGGCTCGACGCCACGGCAATCGTGCCCGTGCCGCCGCGCACTTGCCCCACCAGGGTGGCCAGGTTGGTATTCATGTCGCGCAGCGCCTGCAGCAGCTGGCCCGCTTCATCCTTGCCGTCGGCCGCGATCTTGCTGCTCAGGTCGCCTGCGGCCACCGCTTGCGCCACGCGCAGGGCGTACGCGATCGGCGTGGTGATCGAGCGCGTGACCCGCCAAGCAAAGAACACGCCCAGTAGCAGGGCGGCCGTGCCCAGGCTGGCCATCAGCACATTGGCTGCGGAAATATTCTGCTGGATTTGCTGGCCGCCATGCACGACGACGCCGCGCTGGATGTCGTTCAGGTGGTTCACCGTCTTTTGCAACTGGTTCAGGGCGGGCAGGGTATCGTCGCGCACGTGTTTGGCCGCTTCCGCGCGCTGTCCCGCCACCAGCAGTTTGTCGGCCTGGCTGAACGAGACGACATAGGCCTTGCGCTGCTGCTTCAGCGTGGCAAGCAGTTCCTTGCCTTCAGGCAGCACGATCAGGCGGTCGAGGATGGCCAGCGCATCGGTGATGGTGGCCTTGTTGGCGTCGATTTCGCCGTGGATGGCGTTGGCGCGTGCCGGATCTTCATGGATGAACAATTCCAGCACCAGTGCCGCGTTCGAACGCGTCGTGCTGCGGATGGTGGCGATGGCGTCGGCCTTGGCCCAGTCTTTCTCGATGATGGCTTCGCTGAGCGCGCCGATCTTGTCCAGCCGGAAAAGGCCCGTGCCCACCAGTACTGCCATCAGCAGCAGCACCACGCCAAAACCGGCGCCCAGGCGCACGCCTATCTTCATATCCGTCAATTTCATTTTTATTCCCTCGGTAGCGAAAGTAATCCTCAGGAAATTATTGGCAATTTATAGCGAACAGAAACAGATGTGATGCTAGGCGCGCTCTGCGACGCAGTGCAAGCACTGCTAGCGGAGGGCAACAAAGCAGCACGCTGTTTATGGAAGCTAGAAATGACAAGAATTTATTGGGGGTTACTTTTAGATCTGTCTCCGGTGGTCTTGTTATGAAACGATTATACGGTCGGCAATACCTGATTTGCACTACTAATTGCTCAATAGAAATGAAAAAGCGGCACGGCGATCAAGCCGTACCGCTTTTTCTCCCTATGAGGGATACCCGAGCCGTGTTCAGGCGGCGCTGGCAGCCACGTCGGTCGCTGTTGTTTTTTCGGCGTCCGTCTGCTTGATGCGGCGGTTCACGGCCGACAAGACGGACTTGAACGAAGCGGTGACGAGATTG